>JAJQGF010000155.1 GCA_021200695.1 Lachnospiraceae bacterium | reverse complement strand
GAGCATACACAGGTCATTGCCTCCAGCTTTTCAATGGTAAGGGCGCCTGCTGTGACAGCGTCTATCATTCCCTTGTCCTCACTCACAGGAATAAAGGCACCGCTTAAGCCCCCTACATATGACGATGCCATAACACCGCCCTTTTTAACCTGATCGTTTAAGAGTGCAAGCGCAGCTGTCGTTCCAGGCGCACCAGCATACTCAAGTCCAATCTCGCACAAAATATCGGCTACACTGTCGCCGATGGCCGGAGTCGGGGCAAGTGATAAATCTACTATGCCGAACGGTACTCCAAGCAGCCTTGATGCTTCTTTTGCAACAAGCTGCCCCACACGTGTAACCTTAAATGCCGTTTTCTTTATTGTCTCACATAAAACCTCAAAGCTCTCTCCACGCACCTGCTCAAGCGCGGTCTTTACAACACCGGGGCCGCTTACCCCGACATTAATGATTTTATCCGCCTCTGTCACTCCGTGGAACGCTCCGGCCATAAAGGGATTGTCATCCGGGGCATTGCAGAATACAACAAGCTTTGCACAGCCAAGCGAATCTTCCTCCGCAGTATACCCGGCAGTCTCCTTTATAATCTCTCCCATAAGCTTTACGGCATCCATATTGATGCCCGTCTTTGTAGAGCCCAGATTAACTGAGCTGCACACCCTCTCAGTTGAGGACAATGCAAGCGGGATTGAACGTATTAAAAGCTCATCCGCATGTGTCATTCCCTTGCTGACAAGCGCAGAATAACCACCGATAAAGTTTACGCCAACCTCATGAGCAGCTCTGTCAAGAGTAGCGGCAATACTAGCAAAATCTTCTGCGGTTCTGCATGCTGAGCCTCCCACAAGTGATATCGGAGTTACCGAAATTCTCTTATTTACAATAGGTATTCCAAATTCCCTTGATATCAGCTCTCCTGTGCTTACTAAATCCTTTGCGGCCTCATAAATTTTATTATAAATTTTGTCATTCAATTTCTGAAGGTCGGAGTCTATGCAGTCAAGAAGGCTTATTCCAAGTGTAATTGTACGCACATCAAGGTTTTCCTCCTCAATCATTTTGTTCGTCTCTGTAACTTCATATAAATTTATCATGATATTCCCCATTTCTGAGCGGTTTATCGCAGCACGCCGCCCATCATCAAATTCTATGCATTTTGTCAAAAATTTCTTCCTTCTGGCATTTAATCACTACACCTATGCTTTCTCCAAGCTCGCCCAATTCATCTGCCATATCGCCAAATGGCTTGTCCGTATTGTTGCTGTCAACTATCATCATCATGTTAAAATATCCCTGAACAATGGTTTGTGAAATATCAAGAATATTGATGCCGTTATCAGCCAGATATGTACAAACTCTTGCTATAATCCCCACAGTGTCCTTTCCTACAACAGTAATAATTGTCTTTTTCATAAGTCTTATACTCCTGTCCTCATTATTATTTCATTACAATTAAACTACAGTTATCCACATTTTGCAATACACTGATTACGCAATATTAATTACAGGGGATACCTCGCTTCTGTCTGCCACCATAATAGGGAAATCATTGGCATTGTATGGATTGTCTCCCATTGTAATCTCCATTCGCACTGCCTCATAAGCAAGCTCCGGAAGGTTATTCTCTTTGCTCAGATGCCCCAGAATTATATATTTTAACCTGTCGTGAAGTATTCTGCCAAGCAGTCTTCCTGAATTTTCATTGGACAAATGTCCCCTGTCTCCAAGTATTCTCTGCTTCAGATGATAAGGATACGGTCCCACCTGAAGCATGTTGACATCGTGATTAGCCTCAAGAAACACTGCGTCCATACCTTTAAGCGACTCGACCGTATATTCATTATAAATTCCTAAATCCGTACATATTCCTACCTTTTTATTTCCATATGCAATACGGTATGCAACAGGCTGCGCCGCATCATGGGAAATTTTCATCGGATTCACCGTAAGGTCCTTAATTTTAAACTTCTCCTCCTCACTGACCTCATGGAACAGCGAGCTGTCAATTTTCCCTATTCCCGACGTATTTTTAATGGCTGTTATCGTTCCCGGTGTTGCAAAAATCGGTATACCATACTTTCTGGAAATTACTCCCAGACCATTTATGTGGTCTGCATGCTCATGTGTGACAAGTATACCGTCCAACTCATCTGTCGTTATTCCAAGCAGGTTTAATCCTGCCTCAGTCCTCTTTCCGCTGATTCCCACATCCACAAGCAGATGCGTAGTCTCAGAACCTACATATATACAGTTGCCGCTGCTACCGCTGGCAATACTACAAAGTCTCATTTTTCCTCCGTCTTAAACCGTTTAAATTTGCTGCCAATATATTTCAAGCACATCTCCGTCATGCAGCTCTTCAAGATACTCCGCTGTACGGCCGTTTAACCTGGTAACTATTACCCTCCCCGCGGCAGCACTCAAATCAAAATCAATATAATCAAACACATCAACAAACACATATGAGCTCTTTCCGTCAAGATTAATAGGCATTTTATTTACAATAACGGATATTGGATGTATCTCCGGCTTCACCTCTGCTGTCTGCTCCGCGCCCGAGGAATCGTCCGGCTGCTCAGAGGTCACTGTCCGTACAGACTCAGAAGCTTCTGAGTCTG
>JAJQGF010000054.1 GCA_021200695.1 Lachnospiraceae bacterium | reverse complement strand
TATAGATGAACAGCCACTTGCGTCAGCGAGCTGTAGCCACCTGAAAAGAGGATGCCGCATATAGATGAACGGCCACTTGCGTCAGTGAGCTGTAGCCACCTGAAAAGAGATGCCGCATATAGATAAACAGATACTTGCGTCAGCGAGCTGTAGCCACCTGAAAAGAGATGCCGCATATAGATGCACAGACACTTGCGTCAGCGTGTCTGTGCATCTATATGCGGCATCCATATTTCACATTTATTCAATTTGGAGACCCAACATGAAAATCATAGATATGCATTGCGATACCATATCAAAGCTTTATGAGGACAGAGAAAACGGCATACACTCCTGCTTGCGTGAGAACAGCGGCCACCTTGACCTTGCGAGAATGAAGAAGAGCAACTACCTTCTTCAAAATTTTGCTCTTTTTGTGGATAAGGAGGAATGCAGCGATTCATGGGAAAAACTACAGAAATTATACAATATATACATAAGTGAGCTGGATAAAAATTCTGACATAATTGCACCCGTGCTACAGTTTAAGGATATAGCGGCAAATGAAGCATCCGGGAAAATGTCCGCAATGCTTACTGTGGAGGAGGGCGCCGTATCCGGAGGAGAAGCGGGCAGACTTGAACAGATGTATAAAATGGGAGTGAGAATGATTACCCTCACATGGAACTATCCTAACGAGCTTGGTTACCCTAATATGAATAAAAATGCCCTTCGTGACAGCCCGGGAGAAAAAGAAGCCTTTGAAGACTTTTTTTATACGCCGGAGTGCGGGAGGGGACTTACTGAAAAAGGAAGGGAATTTGTTTATCTTATGGAGGAGCTGGGGATTATTCCTGACGTATCACATCTGTCTGATGCCGGATTTTACGATATGCTTGAATGCACACGTAAACCCTTTGCCGCAAGTCACTCAAACGCAAGAAGCGTGTGCCGCTGCGTCCGCAATCTGTCTGATGATATGATAAAAAAGCTTGCTGACAGAGGAGGTATAACAGGGCTGAATTTCTGCACAGATTTTCTTAAGGAGCCTATAGCCGGAGCGCATAATACCGGTTATATGGAGGCGGCAGCAGCTCATGCAAGGCATATTACCAATATTGGCGGTATAGAGGTGCTGGGACTTGGAAGTGATTTCGACGGCATAGACACCAATGAGGAGCTGCCGGGAGCCGGGAGTATGGACAGAGTGTGGGATATAATGAAAAAAAGCGGCTACACGGAGAGAGAGTTGGATAAAATATTTTATAAAAACGTGATTAGGGTTTATAAAGACACATTAAAGTAGTTTTAAAAACCATGTAATAAATAAATTATACGACATCTTGCATAAACAATACTAAATGCTATTGATTTTCTATATAAAAAGTGATATTCTGTGCTTTATAGATATACAAATTATTTGATGAGGTGCTGTATTATGAGTGAAAAATATCATATTATCAGTGACAGCTCATGCGACCTTCCCGTTGAGCTGCTTAAGGAGAAAAATATTACAGTAGTTCCGTTTTATGTATCATTTGATGATGAGCATTATTATAAAGAGCTTGAGGAGATAGGAATAAGGGACTTTTACCAGAAGAGGGTAGACAATCCGAGGGTATATCCTAAGTCGTCCATGCCATCCGTACAGGATTATGTTGATGCGTTTACCCCGTTTGCAATGGACAGGATGCCGGTTATATGCATATGCATCACGTCAAAGTTCAGCGGTTCAATACAGTCTGCGAACAATGCGAAGGAAATCGTAACGGAAGAGTACCCCGATGCAAGAATTGAGATTATTGATTCTACGGTCAATACAGTGCTTCAGGGGCAGTATGTGCTTGAGGCGGTAAGGCTTAGAGATGCCGGAGTGGAATGTCAGGAGAGCATAGACATACTCAGGGACATAAGGGAGAGTGGAAGAATCTTCTTTACTGTTGGCGACATGGAGTATTTAAAGCATGGCGGACGTATTGGAAAGGTTGCAAGTGTCGCGGGAAGCGTATTGGGCATCAGACCGATAATTACCCTGAAGCAGGGAGAGATATTTGCCTCAGGTATTGGCAGAAGCAGGCATAAGACCGTATATAAAAATATTGATATGCTTATTGCGTATCTTAAAGAGAGAAATGCCGACATAAAGGATTACAGCATTTCCGTAGGCTTTGGCTACGATTATGACGAGGCGGTTAAATTCAGGGACGATATAATAGCTGCGCTCAAAGCTGAGGGATATATGGCGGATGAGCTTCCCATTTATCAGATTGGCGCGACAATAGGTGTACACACGGGACCGTATCCGTTGGGAATAGGGGTAATCAGGCGGAGTATGCCTTAAATAAATCCTCCACTGTATTAAACTGATATGTGGGCTTGTATTCTGAGGCTTCTACATCCTCAGGCTCCGCTTCGCCGGTATACAGCACACAGGTGTCAACATTTGCGTTGATGCCGCATGCTATATCGGTATAGAGTCTGTCGCCTACCACAAGCGTCTCCTCAGGGGAAAAGCCTGAAAGCTTAAGACACAGCCTTACGACATCAGGGTTAGGCTTGCCGAGATATACAGGAGTACGGCCGGTGGTATCCCTGATTATGCCGCATATAGCGCCGCAGTCAGGAATAAAGCCAAAATCTATGGG
>JAJQGF010000017.1 GCA_021200695.1 Lachnospiraceae bacterium | reverse complement strand
CGGCAAGAACTTACCAGACAAATGACCGCTACAGCATCACTATACACAAACAGATATCTGACGTAACGGTTTCCGGCTTTTCTACGGACGACTATGAGGGCATGGAGGTATATTATAAGGGAACAGATTCTTATACATACTATGGCTATATTGTCAGGGGCGTACCTGCCAATGCTGCCATAATCACGGAGACGGAGACCCAGACTGGAGCAACGGTTTCAGACTCAGATGCCACGGTCAGCGGTTCGGATGCGCAGAGTATGCTTTCTGCCGCCAGTGAGCTCGGCGAGCTTGATTCGGACAACTGCCTTTATATAGTAAACGCTGCTGACAATACGGCGGTGCTGTGGGTGGAATGCTATAAGAGCGTTTCCGACGGAGATGCGGTTAATTATTCAATAAATGAGATAGATAACGACGATTATCTTTATACGGCGGTAATCGGCTTCGGGGACGATTATGTTATTTCGTATCTTACACAAAATGACTATGGCAATCTCACCTTCACTGAAGAGTATGTTGAGGATGCCGCCGGTAATTATGTCGTGGAGAGCGAGGGAAATGCCGTTATCAAAAAGCTTGGTGTGGATGATGATTTTGATGAAGCAGCAGGGTCAAGGTACAGCTTTACAGGCTCATATGAGGAGTCTGTGGTTGTAACGGCAGCCTACACGGGCGGTATCGTAAGCGGCGAGTGGTTTAAATATAATGTGCTTAATCTTTCCGACTCAGATGAGGTTGAGGGCTTTAAAATAGAAGTTAAGACCATTACATATTCGCAGCTTGCTGATTTGGCGGACGACAGTAAGGAGACATACTGCGGTGTTGATTTGGATGACGTGAACCTTATATATCTTTCGGGACGGGGTATGACAGATGAACCCTCTAATATAGGCAGCGCGGCGCTTAAGCTTGCGAAGCTTGCAATGGGGGCTGAGGAGGACGGAACAGTTACGCTCTCCTCAAGGGTTCCTGTCATAATGGACTATGCGTTTTTTGAAAACAGCGGCGAAGCTTCTTATTTGAGAAGGCTTGCGCTTCTGCTGTTACAGGCGGAGAACGAGGCGACTGCAACGCAGGTGGCAGGCATGGATGTAGATGCCATGTCGCAGCTTTCAGTTGAAGATATGATAAATTCGGTAAACAGTCTGATTAGTGCAAAGCTCGGAATCGCATATGTGGATGACAGCTCCTCTCTTCTGTATAATGAATTTCTTTCGGGTAATGTTTATATGTTCGACTCTGAGTGCTACGCGGCTTCAGATTATTTGGATGAGGTGGACAATTCCAATGGTCTGTATACGGAGGTGCTTGAGGAGATACAGAGTGAAAACTTCATAATAGCGAATGCCGGTTCTGAGGCTTCAGCTCTTGAGGAGAAGATAACAAGGGCTGCTATTACAAGATATATTATGAATTGGTCGAGCCAGAGGACTACGGTTAAGGACAGCATTAATGTTTTGGATTTGGAGCCCTGCTATGATTTTTCGGGCTACGATGCACTTAACGATGAGACCGTAAGAACATATATGGGTATGTCTGATTACAGCGGAGAAATTAATATAACGCAGATGGCCTCGGCGGAATTTATCGGTAAGATAGAGGATTTGAATGAGCGGTATGATTTGATTTATGTAGGTGCGCGCACAGGTGCGATGAATACCGACGATGGAGGTACTACGCTTTATAATGACAAGTCCATGACAGGGCTTATTTATACGCATGTCGGCGATTCCTATGATTATTCACAGGAGACAACCTCGGGGCAATATGACTATCTTCGGCTTGTGGATGATAATCTTGTCGCTGATAAGGAGCTTTCCGGTGAAGGCTATGAATACCGCGCTCCCGGCAACGACATGAATTCCACAAGGGAGGAGGAGTTTGAACAGTTCATAGAGGCCGGATATCCTGTTATCTTTTCATCAAAGCTGATAACCGTATCGGGCGACACTGTAAAGCCGAATGAAGCGGCTGTTGACGTTAACTCATATTTTTATAAGCTGATTGAGTTTGCGCTGACTGAGACTGATGGAGAGTATGATTATTGGCAGAAGAATGTCTATACTGATGAGCAGCTCATGGGAAATGATGAGGAGACGCTTGAGCGTCAGAGCATGTTCTGCCGTTATCTGAATCTTTCAAAGCTTGAGGTTAGCTGGGTGGATACTCTGGGTGAGGTTTATATGCCTGTAGAGTATGACGAATCGGCTGACGAGGGTGACAGATATCTGAGTCCGAGCGGAGGACATTATTATCTGCAGTATATTTTCTCGCTTGAAAATAATGCGGCGGTATCGCAGACGGCGACAACATATGACTGCAGGCTGTATATTGATAATAATTCAGACGGACGCTTTTCCGGTTCTGATTACTCGGTGAGCGGCGGCTCATCCTCTGAGGAGCTGAGCGGTCTGACAGTTTATATAAGAGACGGAGACTCGTGGCGCGAAATCAGCCAGACGGTTGTTGACGATACGGCGCAATATCAGCTATATACCGGATATGTTTATAAGGTGTGAGGCAGGTTCCCGACGATTATCAGGGCATGCTGCCGTGGAAGCTGGTATTTTATGATAATTCAAATGTGCTTGTCAGAACGTCGATGTCAGGCTATACGGCGATTAACAGGGATACGGAGGTTTCGATTAATGTACTTCAGCTTATGTCTGATAAAAAGGCATCGTCGGGAAAGGTAAATTGGAATCTTCAGAAGGATGAAGAGGTTTCCGAGCTTCTTGAGGAGGTGCCGGGATTTGATGTGACAATCACTTCTGAAAAGGTATCTGCATTTATATCCGGAGTGATGTCTGACTACAGCATAAATAAGACCGATTACAGTGATGACAGCGCGCAATACTATGTAAATATATATAACGCTGTCTCTGCGGAGCTTAAAAAGTATGATATGGTAATAATGGGTTTTGGGGATAATTATACATTTGGAACCACCGATACTTCCGTTGCGGCGGGAATGGCTGATGAATACGCAAACATGGCGTCTGCAGAAGCAATCCGCGATTATATAGAGGATGGAAACAGTGTGCTGTTTACACATGACTCAAGCTCTTATATAAATACAAAGGATTCAAGTGTGTCAGGAAAGAGCTGGTATTGGGGATATGAATTTAACAAGACGCTCCGCGCAGCTGTAGGGCTGGACAGATATGGCGCGCTCAGGGAATATTATTACGACATGAGCGAGGATGATGATATACCGGAGGCTCTGCGCGAGAGATATAAGGCATATTATGATGTGCTTAACGACCCTGATGAATATCAGTATGATACGCTTACACAGCCGGGGGCTGAGGGAGTAACCCTTGCCGGCAGGGAGGGTCTGACAAAATACACTGTGGTGCGTTATATGCGCAGGCATCTTATGAATCTTCTGGCGGATTATGAGGACAGGGCGAGTGAGAAGGTTACGATAAGCGGCGAGACGGATTTTTATTTCCCTGTAAAGAATACGCTGCTCGCATCTGCTTTGTATAAGCCCTCGGGCAGTACGGCAGACCTTTCTTCGCTGGCGGGAAATTCACTGCTTGGAACCTATGCGGACTATGAGGTTGATTCAGAGTCGGGTGCAAGGCTTGTCGCTACAATGGTAAACGAGGGACAGATTACAAACTATCCGTTTAAGATTTCCGATGACGAGCTTAAGACGCTTACTGTTGCAAATACTCATTATCAATGGCTGCAGCCTGATATGGAAATCGACAGGGATGGCGACGGCAAAAATGACATTGTGGTCTGGTATTGTCTCTCAGACCTGGATTACGATGCAAAAGAGCAGAAATATGCCGATGATGGCAGCTATGATAATATATATAATATTTGTCCCAATGACGTTGTAAATAATTACTATATATATAATATGGGAAATGTAACGTATTCCGGTGCGGGACATACTGAGCCTGCGGAGACGGCTGAGAAAAAGCTTTTTATAAACACTATGGTTGCAGCTTACAGTGCCGGTGTCAAGGCGCCGGGCATAGATTTCAAAAATGACAGCGGTGACAGCATAGACTCAGTATTTGTTATGTATGACAGCAGCAATAATATAGTTCTCGGGGGCAATGAAAGCGTAAATGTAAAGCTCGAGGCAAACGATTATAATATTTTGTCCGGAATGACGGGAATAAGGCTCGAATTCTTTATGGCTGTCACTGAGGGCACTGCGGGAGCGATAGAGGTATCAGGGATAACAGATACCGGCGCTGCGGACTATCTGCTGCCGATATCAGGTGATTCCATACAGCTTAGTGTATCGGGAGGCGGCGCTTTGCTCACCTGTCAGACGCTGACAGACGACAACAGTATGGATGGGTATTTTAAGGCGGATTACTATCTGGTACAGAGTGATGTGACATATGATGCGGATATCAGCCTTGATATGCTTGGACTGTTTTCAATATCGGGAGATGAAATAACGGACATATCGGAAGCGGCGTCTGCAGGCTCTGTAATTGTCCGCGCCACAACCATTTATGACAGCGGAAACAAGTACACGGACAGCAGCATAAGTACGCTTTCCGTAAGTGTTGCCGAACTCTTTGACCTTAAGTAAAAGCGTAGCGGTTAGACGCATCATGCGAATCTGGCATAAGATTCGTATGGTGCGTTTTTTCTAATAAAAACTTGCGCCGTTTAAATTTTTGGTGTATAGTGGGGACTAAATTCAAAAACTATTTAAAATGGGAGCGTTTTATGGCAAAATATCTGGTGATAGTGGAATCGCCTGCAAAGGTGAAAACAATCAAAAAGTTTCTGGGCTCAAACTATGAGGTCGCTGCGAGCAACGGACATGTGAGGGATCTTCCGAAGAGTCAGCTCGGTATAGACATTGAGAATGATTATGAGCCTAAATATATTACTATCAGGGGAAAGGGCGATATTCTCGCAGCTTTACGGCGCGAAGTGAAAAAGGCGGAAAAAGTATATCTTGCAACCGACCCTGACCGTGAGGGCGAGGCTATATCGTGGCATCTGTATTATGCACTCAGGCTTGAAAATAAAAAGGTATATCGAATAACCTTTAATGAAATCACAAAAAGTGCGGTAAAGGAATCCTTAAAGAACGCAAGAGAGATTAACATGAATCTTGTTGATGCGCAGCAGGCAAGGCGTGTGCTTGACAGAATGGTGGGCTACAGGATATCACCTCTTCTGTGGGCAAAGGTAAAAAGGGGTCTGAGCGCAGGAAGAGTGCAGTCCGTTGCGCTCAGAATCATCTGTGACAGGGAGGAGGAAATCAATGCCTTTATTCCCGAGGAATATTGGACGCTAGATGTCACTCTTAAAGCTGAGGGTGAAAAAAAGCCTATAGCCGCCAAATATTACGGAAATGAAAATGGAAAAGAGAGCATAAGCAGCAGAGAGCAGGCTGAAAAGCTCATGGCTGAGCTGGAGGGTGCAGAGTATAAGGTAAAAGAGGTGAAAAAGAGCGAGAGAGTGAAAAAATCTCCGCTGCCCTTTACAACCTCTACCATGCAGCAGGAGGCAAGCAGAGCGCTTAATTTTTCAACACAGAAGACAATGAGGCTTGCGCAGCAGCTATATGAGGGAGTAGATATAAAGGGAGAGGGAACTGTCGCCCTGATTACCTATCTGCGTACAGATTCCACCCGTGTTTCGGATGAAGCTGAGACGATGGCCAGAGAATTTATTGAGGCAAATTATGGAGCCGGGTACGAGGCAGAGTCAGTGTCGGAGAAAAAGAACCGGCAGAAGATTCAGGATGCGCACGAGGCAATCCGGCCAACTGAGATTAGCCATATTCCGGCACAGATAAAGGAACAGCTTCCAAGAGATTTATTCAGACTTTATCAGCTTATTTGGAAGCGCTTTGTCGCAAGCCGTATGAGCGGCGCAAGATACGAGACCACTACTGTCAGGATAAATGCGGGTAAAAGTATTTTTACCGTGTCGGCCTCAAGAATGCTTTTTGACGGCTTTATGAGTGTCTACAGCACTGAGGATGACAGGGAGGAGGAGAATGTGCTGACGGGTCAGCTTGATACGGCTTCGAAGCTTGAATTTGTGTCCTTTAATCCCGCCCAGCATTTTACACAGCCTCCGGCACATTATACTGAGGCATCCCTTGTGCGCGCACTTGAGGAGCTAGGGATAGGGCGTCCCAGCACCTATTCTCCTACGATAACGACAATACTTGCCAGACGCTACATCACAAAGGAGAAAAAAAATCTCTATGTCACGGAGACGGGAGAGGTTGTTAACAGGATTATGAAGGAGGCGTTTCCAAGTATAGTGGATGTAAACTTTACTGCGAATATGGAGGCGCTTCTCGACGGAGTTGAGGCGGGAGAGGTAAAATGGAAAACCATTGTTGAAAATTTCTATCCTGACCTTGACGAAGCCGTAAAGGCGGCTGAGAGGGAGTTGGAGCATGTCACAATCGCCGATGAGGTGTCGGACGAGGTATGTGAGCTGTGCGGCAGACAGATGGTGATAAAGTACGGTCCGCACGGAAGATTTCTTGCATGTCCCGGCTTTCCGGACTGCCGCAGCACTAAACCTTATTATGAAAGGGTCGGTGTGAAATGCCCTAAATGCGGCAGGGATGTGGTGCTCAAGATGACAAGAAAGGGAAGAAGGTATTTTGGCTGCATAGGATATCCTGAATGCGATTTTATGTCATGGCAGAAGCCTTCGGACACTGCATGCCCGAAGTGCGGAGCCTATATGGTGGAGAAGGGGAGCAGGCTTCTTTGCTCTAATGCTGAATGCGGATATTCGACAAAGCTTTCCGACTGACTGTAATTGTATAAATTGTCGCATAAATTGAATAAAAAAATTGAAAAAACCCTTAATTTTACATTGTAATCTGATATTGCTTGTGATAAACTAAATATATGTAGTCAATATTGTTTCCGGCATTACATCGGATGAAATGGGGGACAGGATATGAGCAGTGTGCAGTTGCTTGACAAGACACGCAAGATAGGGAAGCTTCTTCACAATAATAATTCCAGCAAGGTTGTATTTAACGATATTTGTAAGGTTATGCTGGATATTATGAATTCAAATGTGCTTGTCATCAGCCGAAAGGGAAAGGAGCTTGGAGTCGGCAGGGCGGAAGGAATTGACCCCATCACCGAGCTTATAAATGAGAATGTTGGCGGGTTTATTGACCCCATGCTTAATGAAAGGCTTCTGGGTGTGCTTTCCACCAAGGAGAATGTAAATCTTGAAACTCTGGGTTTTGAGAATACAGACACAAAAAGGTTTCAGGCAATCATTACTCCCATAGAGATAGCCGGAGAGAGGCTGGGTACGCTTTTTATATATAAATGCAACGAGCAGTATGAGATTGATGATATAATATTGTGTGAGTATGGCTCGACTGTTGTAGGGCTGGAGATGCTCAGGGCGGTAAATGAGGAGAGCGCTGAGGAAAATCGTAAGATAGCGGTGGTTAAGTCGGCAATCAGCACACTTTCATTTTCCGAGATGGAGGCGATTACTCATATTTTTGACGAACTTGACGGAATGGAGGGAATCCTTGTGGTAAGCAAGATTGCAGACAGGGTAGGAATTACGCGCTCAGTCATAGTAAACGCCCTCAGGAAATTTGAGAGCGCGGGAGTTATAGAGTCGCGCTCGTCAGGAATGAAGGGTACATATATAAAGGTGCTTAATGACGTGGTGTTTGATGAAATTGAAGAGCTTAAGCGTCGCAACAATTTGTGACGGCTGATGTAATAATTTATAATATACGGGGCATGGATGCCGCGGCGGGTGATTAATGGTAAAGGGATTTATTGGTTTGGAGCAATATGTCCCTTTTTTAAATTGTTTTTGAAAATAGGTTGAGTTTTTACGAAAAATATTTATAATAGATACTAGGATTAGTACAGGTGGCTGCAGGTATACTGAAAGGAGAATATAAAATGATTCAATCAAATGCATTTGATTACATAAATGTGTTGGACAAGGCTGCTGATGCGTCCTGGCTTAGGAATGATGCGATTTCCAATAATATAGCCAATGTAGACACTCCGGGCTATAAGAGACAGGACGTTGCTTTTGAGTCGGAGCTTGAAAAGGCAATGGGAAACAGCCGTTATAAGTCAACAGATGCAAAGGTGGCAGCACTTACCTCAAGCGAGCTTGAGCCGAGGGTATATACTGATTATTCAGGATATTCGTACCGTATAGACGGTAATAACGTGGATATAGAAAACGAAAATGTTATGCTGGCGGAAAACCAGCTTAAATATGAGGGGCTTTTGAACAGCATAAGTCAGGAGTTTCAAAACCTTCAGACTGTTATGAAGTAGCCATGACGCGGACATGAAATAAGGAGGAATTACGATGAGCATGTTTTCGGCTTTTAATATTAACGCATCCGGTCTTACGGCACAGAGATACCGGATGGACGTTATTTCAGAAAATGTGGCGAATGCAAATACCACCCGCACTGAGGACGGAACGCCATATGTGCGCAAGATAGTTACCTTTGAGACAAAGGGAAGTGATAACAGCTTCAGCAGGGTGTTTGGAAATGCAGCCGACAGCTATGTGGGACAGGGCGTAAAGGTTACCTCGGTGCATGAGGATACGGAGACTGAGATGAACATTGTATATGACCCGTCGCACCCCGACGCGGATGAGAATGGATATGTCACATACCCGAATGTAAATATCATCACGGAGATGACTAACCTGATTGACGCAAGCCGCTCATACGAGGCAAACGCAACAGCCTTCAGCGCCAGCAAGTCTATGGCGCTTAAGGGTCTTGAGTTGGGAAACAGCTGATAATAAATTAAAACGGAGAAGATTATGGATATTTCATCATTAACATCAATAAGCGGACTTGGCAGTACCACAAGCATTGATGCGGCATCAAAGCTTACGGATGCCCTGTACGGCAGCGCTGACAAGGCTGACGGCAATATGTTTGAAAGCTTTTTAAACACCGCCATAGAAAATATTAACACTACCAACAGTTATCTTTCCGACGCGGAGGATGAGGAGATTAAGTTTGCGCTTGGTGAGATTGAGAACACACATGATTTGACAATCGCGCTTGAAAAGGCTTCGACGGCTCTTCAGTATACCGTGGCAATCCGGGATAAGGTGCTGGATGCCTACAAAGAGCTTATGCAGATGCAAATCTAAAGATAAACTATGAAACTTAGAGGCAGGAGAACACTATCATGGCAGATAGGCTGAAGGAAATACCTGCAAAGATACTTGAATGGTGGAATAAATTTACCGCCAGACAGAAAAGCATTATCATTGGTATAACGGCTGCTGTTATATTTACCTTTGCAATTTTAGTATATGTTTTATCGAGACCGCAGTATACGCAGCTAATCGAATGCAGCACCACCTCAGAGGCGGCTGAAATCATTGAGATTCTTGAGAGCAATTCGATAGCGCACCGCGAGTCCTCAAGCGGATTAAAAATTGAAGTAGAGACAGGCGATGTGTCTGCGGCTAATATTGCGCTCGGCGCAGCGGGCTATGTTCCTGACGATTACAGCATTGACGACGTTTTTTCAAGCTCACTGACAACGACGGCATCTGAGACGGAGAAGCGTTACAAGCTTTATCTTGAGAAAAAGCTTGAGAGCGATTTCAAGAGCATGTCCATGATAAGCGATGCCCATGTAAGCCTGAGTATACCGGACCAGGACGGCACACTGTCGGCACAGAAATACGAGTCCTCGGCATACATACAGCTTGAGCTGAATGGTACATTTACCTCCGCCAATGCTTCCACGCTTGCAAAGGCAACGGCGACGGCGCTTGGAAATGAGACTACAGCGAATATTACAATCATTGACAGCGATGCAAATCTGCTTTTTGCAGGCGGAGACGAGTATAGCACTGCAGGCATTGCAAACTCGATGCAGGAGCTTCAGAATCAGGCCGAGGCGCAGGTTGCCAATGAGGTCAAAAAGGTACTGCTTGGAACCCAGCAGTACAATAATATTGAGGTTTCAAGCCATCTCAGCATGGATTATGCCAATTACCAGAATACGGTCAAGGAGTATTATGCTAATGATGACCGCACCGAGGGTATGATTGCGTCACAGTCTACCTATGAATCGGAGAGCGAAAGCGGTGTGGGAGGCACTCCGGGAACGGACTCAAACGACAGTGACCTTACTACATATGTTTATTCTGACTATGACAACTCTACAACAAGTCAGACGGAGACGGAGACGCAGTATCTTCCAAATGAGAGTATAACCTATTCCGAGCTTGCGGCAGGCGCTATTGACCTTGATAATTCCTCTGTTTCTATAGCGGCGATAAAATACAATATAGTCCGCGAGGAGGATGCGGAGGCACAGGGGCTTCTTGAGGGGCTTACCTGGGAGGAGTATAAGCTTGCAAACAGCGGGGATGTCCGTATAGAGGTTGATGATGATTTTTATTCCCTTGTGGCGAACACAACGGGCATTTCAGAGGATAATATTACAATTATAGCTTATGAGTCTCCTTTATTCTATGATGAGGAGGGCTTGTCCGTAAGCTCCACTACGGTCATGAGCGTAATCCTTTTCATACTGATAATTGCCCTTCTTGCATTTGTTGTGCTCAGAAGCATGATTACCTCCAGAAGAGCGGTTCCCGAGGAGGAAGAGCTTTCAGTGGAGGAGCTGCTTCAGTCCACTCCTGAATCCGAGCTTGAGGATATTGATGTTGAATCCAAGTCGGAAATTCGTAAGATGATTGAGAAATTTGTGGATGATAATCCGGAGTCTGCCGCTGCTCTTTTGCGCAATTGGCTGAATGAGGATTATGCTTAGAATTTAATACAGCTAAATAATAGGGGTAGATAAGACATGGCAAGACAATCTAAAGACGGTGGTATCTCAGGGACACAGAAGGCGGCAATATTGTTGATTTCTCTGGGACCTGAGCGTTCCGCCGGAATTTTTAAGCACTTAAAGGAGGAGGAGATTGAGGAGCTCACCCTTGAAATTGCCAATACAAGAAGCGTCACGCCTCAAGTGAAGGAGGACGTTATAAACGAGTTTTATGAGGTATGCCTGGCCCAGCAGTATATTGCGGAGGGCGGCATTTCTTATGCAAAGGAGCTTCTTGAGAATGCGCTTGGCAATGAGAAGGCTATGGAGGTTATCGGAAAGCTGACGGCATCTCTTCAGGTAAAACCATTTGAGTTTGTCAGAAAGACGGACGCAACTCAGCTTATAAACTTTATTCAGGACGAGCATCCGCAGACAATCGCCCTTATTTTGTCATATCTTGCGCCCTCACAGGCGGCACTTATAATTTCTGCGCTTCCCCCCGACAGACAGGCTGACGTTGCAAAGCGTATTGCCGTCATGGACAGAACGAGTCCCGATATCATCAAGGAGGTCGAAAAGGTATTGGAATCGAAGCTTGCAAGCCTTGTAAATCAGGATTATACCATTATCGGCGGCGTGGATTCTGTTGTAGAGATTCTGAATACTGTAGACAGGGGAACAGAGAAGCACATTATGGAGACTCTGGAAATCGAGGAGCCCGAGCTTGCAGACGAAATCAGAAAGAAAATGTTTGTGTTCGAGGACATACTGCTTCTGGACGACAGAGCTATTCAGCGTGTGCTGCGTGATGTGGATAATAATGACCTTGCCATTGCCCTTAAGGGCGCCAACGAGCAGGTACAGACTGCTATATTTAATAACCTTTCAAAGCGTCTTTCCGTAATGATTAAGGAGGACATGGAATTCATGGGTCCTGTCAGAATGAAGGATGTTGAGGAGGCTCAGCAGAAGATAGTAAATATCATACGTAAGCTTGAGGATGCGGGTGAAATCGTAATCTCCAGAGGCGGAGGTGACGAGATAGTTGTCTAGTAATCTTATCAAGGCTTTTTCGCAGGACATAAGTCAGGAGGGTACGCGCATTCTTGACATGAATGAGCTTGCGGAGAAGCGTATAGAGGCGGCAAGGGTCAAAAATAATAAAAATAAATCTGATAATTCAGGCTTTG
>JAJQGF010000182.1 GCA_021200695.1 Lachnospiraceae bacterium | reverse complement strand
GCTTTATGGTGGGCTACAAGAATCGTGAGATTGTTAGAGTACCTCTTGACGAGGTGGCGGGTAAATTAAAATATTTGGACCCTGAATCCTCAATAGTTCAGGAGGCAAAGCTTCTGGGGATATCCTTTGGAGATTAAGCCGTATCAGAGGCGTCAGACTGGAGTAATTATTTATGTCATATACAGCGCTTTACAGAAAATTCAGACCGGATACATTTGCAGATGTAAAAGGTCAGGAGCATATCGTAACTACTCTTAAAAATCAGCTGAAGGCGAACCGCATAGGTCATGCATATCTTTTTACGGGAACCCGCGGGACAGGTAAGACTACTGTTGCCAAGATATTTGCCAAAGCTGTAAACTGCGAGAGACCTACGGAGAACGGACCCTGCGGAGAATGCCGCATATGCAGAGCTATCGCATCAGGCGCAAGCATGAATGTAATTGAGATTGATGCAGCCTCGAACAACGGTGTGGATAATATAAGAGAGATTGTTGAGGAGGTATCTTATTCTCCCGCTGAAGGGAAATATAAGGTTTATATTATAGACGAGGTTCATATGCTTTCAATAGGAGCGTTTAATGCTCTGCTTAAGACATTGGAAGAGCCGCCGTCTTATGTTATATTTATTTTGGCAACCACCGAGGTTCACAAGCTCCCGATTACAATTTTATCCCGATGTCAGCGTTATGACTTTAAAAGAATTTCTATAGATACAATAACTGACAGGATGAAGGAGCTGATGGATGCTGAGCAGGTTGATACTGAGGAAAAGGCGCTTCGCTATATTGCAAAAACAGCGGACGGCTCACTTCGCGACGCGCTCAGCCTTTTGGACCAATGCATTGCCTTTAATCTGGGTGAGACATTAACCTATGACAAGGCATTGGACGTGCTGGGTGCAGTTGATACTGAGGTTTTCAGCAGACTTTTGCGCCATGTGCTTGACAGAAATGTACTTGGCTGTATAGAGCTGCTTGAGGAAATTATAATGCAGGGCAGAGAGCTTACGCAGTTTGTCACGGATTTTACATGGTATCTGCGTAATTTAATGCTTGTACGAGCCTCCGACAAGCTTGAGGATGTTATTGATATGTCAACTGACAATCTGAAGCGTCTCAGGGAGGAAGCAAAAATGGCGGATATGGACAGGATTATCCGCTATATAAGAATTTTTTCAGAGCTTACGAATCAGCTTCGTTATGCTTCACAGAAAAGAATTCTTATTGAGCTTGCGCTTATAAAGCTGTGCAGACCGGATATGGAGGTTACGGACGATTCTCTTATTGACCGTATAAGGCAGGTTGAGGATAAGATAGATAATGGGACAGCGCTGCTTTCCGGCGAAAATGTATATGCAGGTCAGGGCGCAGGCTCCTTTCAGGATAAGAAAAGAACGCAGAGGCCTGAGCTTCCTAAAGCCGTGCCTGAGGACGTGAAGATGATAGTAAGCCAATGGCCGTCGATAGTGGGCGATGCCGTACAGCCGATGAAAACCTACTTAAAGTCTGCAAGGCTCAGTTTGGGCGGCGATAATCGTCTGATGATAGTTCTTGAGGACGGCAGTGCATCGGATTATTTTACCCGGAATCAGCAGAATAAGGAGCAGCTCGAGATGATGCTATCAGAGTTTGCGGGCAAAGAGATTGAGGTAAATATTCAGACTGTCGGCAGTAGCAGAGAGTTTGAGGACAGCTATGTGGATTTATCTAAATTAATAAATATGGAGATTGAAGAGGAGGACTAGCAATGGCAAGAAAAGGAGGCTTTCCCGGAGGAGTAATGCCGGGAAATATGAATAATCTGATGAAGCAGGCACAGCGTATGCAGCGTCAGATGGAGGAAGGACAAAAGGAGCTTGAGACAAAGGAATTTACCGCTACGGCAGGAGGCGGTGCTGTAGAAGTGACAGTAAACGGTAAAAAAGAGCTTGTAAGCATGAAGCTTTCTGAAGAAATTGTAGACCCTGAGGACATTGAAACCCTTCAGGATTCGATTGTAGCCGCTATAAATGAAGCAATGCACAATGCTGATGAGGCAAGCGCAGCTCTTATGGGGAAGATGACCGGAGGCTTTTCTCTTTGATGGAGATGTATAGCGGATATATTAATAAATTAATTGAAGAGCTGGCGGCACTCCCGGGAATAGGAAGCAAGTCGGCACAGAGATTGGCATTTCATTTGATTAACATGCCGCAGGACAAGGTAAATCATCTTGCAAATGCAATGATGGAGGCTAAGGCTAATGTCCGTTACTGCAATACCTGCTATACGCTGACGGATAGAGAAATTTGCCCTGTATGCGCCAATGAAAGGCGCAATCACAGTATAATAATGGTGGTTGAAAATACCCGGGATTTAGCGGCCTATGAGAAAACAGGCAAGTATGAGGGCATATATCATGTGCTTCACGGTGCAATATCGCCTATGCTTGGGATAGGACCGGGGGATATTAAGCTAAAGGAGCTTGTAGAGCGTATTCAGAGCGGTAATGTTGAAGAAGTAATAATTGCCACCAATTCAAGCCTTGAAGGAGAGACCACTGCCATGTATATAAGCAAGCTCATTAAGCCTACAGGTGTTAAGGTAACAAGAATTGCCAGCGGAGTACCCGTGGGTGGAGACCTGGAATATATAGACG
>JAJQGF010000110.1 GCA_021200695.1 Lachnospiraceae bacterium | reverse complement strand
GTTTTGGACATCCTCTACTGACAATTTTGATGCTAAAACACCGGAGTTTCTTAATGAATAAAAGTGGTTTACCGAAAAATTATATATTTCATTTCCTTCATAATCATCATTAATAAAAACAGGCATAATAACGTATTTGTCCAAATTTACGTATTTATTTCTATAATAAATATTTGTTCCTTCTTCTAGAAATCCTACAATTTGTGCCTCGCTATCCGAAAAAACAAAGCTAATATGTATTGTGTCCCCTACTTTATACTCATTAGAATAATTGCTACCCAAAATAACAGAAATTTTGTTATTCGGATTTAATATAAAGTCATTTTGTTGAAATTGCCTCCCTTCGCTTAATTTTAATCCAAAATAATCAATTACATTGCTACCTATTCAAAATGCTTTTACACCTGTGCTTTCTCTTGTAATTCCATTTTTATCAATAAGAGTAATAGTCATGCCCGACAAATCTGATGTATGCTCATAGCCATAAATATTACTTTCATCACCTATGTAGTTTTCAATATAAACCGGCTGGTCATACATCATAAAATATTCGAAAAACTCGCTTTCAGTTAATAAATTTAAAAATGTTTTAAATTTATTAGTATTATTTTTATCATCTAAATTTACAATAGAATTATTGTTAAAGTTATCTAAAATGGTATAAAATTGAATATCTTCATATATTTCTTTATATTCCGTTACCTGAGCTTTTGTCTGATTTGTTAAGGAAAAAGCAATTCCGCAACTTGCAAAGCCCATCGTCGATAATATGATCAAAAGAAAACAAGATTTAATATCATGTTTCCATCCTAAATAAATTTCACTTAATATAAATTTTATCATGTATTTCTTGTCTCCTTGTAAATATCTCACTATATCCCTACTAAGATGCTTGCAGTTTTCTACTCTCAATAGGGATAAAACTATTTGACTGCTGTACTTTCTATATAAATTTACTAACTAATAGGTGTTCCGTAATAATGCGGAGAATATAACCAATTACTACAGCCATCCGACCACGCTACAGCATTTGAATAACCATACACTCTTCCAGAGCTTGCTTTTACAGAACTTCCGTATTCAAACCTTGCGACTGCATAACCGTAATTGTTTGTACTAATAACTGTTCCTGATGAATTTCTCTTATAAAAATAATCATCTGCTGCACAATACATAATATCTGACAAATTTTCATAATAATATGTATCAATTTTGGCGACTAATTCGTCAGAACCTGATGCTACGGTAGTATATCCACTTCCCTGATATACATACACGCCATCACTAAAGTCTGATTCCTCTGCAAATACATTTAATGAAAAAGACAATGACATAATAGCTACCATAGGTAACAATTTTAAAATTTGATTTTTAATTTTCATTCTTCCCCTTTCTTTATACAACAGTCTAATAATTTAATTTCAGTATACTAAATATTAGCAATTAAAAAGTTGAGCAATTGGAATTTTTGAACGATTTTCCATTTGCTCAACTTTTTTCATATATTGTGTGACACTTCTGTTCCATTAGGCTTCAAGGTTTAAGCACGGTTTCGGTACTGATATTCACTTCCAAACTGTCGTAATCAATAATCCCCGTAATATAATAACACTCATTTCCCTTTTCAATCGAAACCGTTAAACTTCCATCCTTTATGGCATTTTCCCATCCGTCTGATTTGCAGTCAATGCTTCTTTACTGCTTTCAGTTTCTATGTTTCGGTAGAATCAATATTAACTGTACTTATCTCGCTTCCGCAAGCAGTAAACGATAATGTCATCAATAATGCATGCTATATTAACCTCTTTTTCATAAAATAAAAACTCCTTTTTAAAATTAATATTCTTCATATAGCGTTCCTGCATAATTAGCATATGTTTGACCGGATTCCCAACTATACTCCGTTAAATTAAGTACACCCGAATAAGTTGTTCCCGAAACGGTTCTTGTATCCTTCAAAGTTGCCGGCGGTATAATTGTCCCGGAAAATACTGTAGTTACTTCAACATATATAGCTGATGTTCCATCTTCAGTCTCAAATATCACAGCCTCGCCTGTTTCATACAAAATTTCGTAAAAGGTGTTTTCCGAAATATATTCATACTCCGATTTCTGACTTTCATCATACACAACAGCTGTCGCTGTAAAATCCAAAATAATAAGCATACCCAAAACAAGCATAATAATTCTTTTCATTGTCTTTCCCCCTCTGTTATGCTGTTTAATGTAAAACCACCGCCATATTCCGTATATTCCCAATTTAAAGCAGCATTCTCATCCGAATAATAAAAAAGCATTACAAAATCTTTTTCTGCCATGCCTGCGTCTGATAAATACTTTTTCTTTATTTTCTCCATATGCTGTTCAACAACTTCATTGTCTATTTCTCCATCTACAACATATGCTTGCTGATATACTTCTTTTCCCCAAGTCTCAATATACTCATACCTTTCCGCAACTAGGCGAATTTTTGCCCCATTTGAAGTATTCCGATATACTACTCCTCCTGTTGCAATAACAATCAGCAACAAGGCACAGACTGCCAATAACATATTTTTTTTATGCCTATTTCCCTTTTCTTTCGATACTATAGTCTCATTTGCATCTATCTGCAAAGCTTTTTCTGTAAGACCATCTGCCTCG
>JAJQGF010000101.1 GCA_021200695.1 Lachnospiraceae bacterium | reverse complement strand
ACATGATACACAAAAGACTGAGCTTGAGCATTTTACGCATATAACCCCCTATCTTACAAGTAAATACATGCTTTTGGACAGCGCAACAAGACGTAATCTGGAGCTTACGGAGACGCTTAGGGAAAAGCAGAAGAGAGGCTCTCTGCTGTGGGTTCTTGACAGGACAAAGACAGCTATGGGTGCAAGGATGCTGAGGGGGTTTATAGAGCAGCCGCTGATAGATAAGGACGAGATGGAAAAGCGGCTTGATGCCATTGAGGAGTTCAATAAAAACAGTGTGTCAAGAGATGAGATAAGAGAGTATCTGAATCCGATTTATGACCTTGAGAGGCTTCTCAGCAAGGTAACATATAAGACCGCAAACCCAAGAGACCTGATTGCATTTAGAAATTCTCTGGAAATGCTGCCGTATATCAAGCAGGTGTTAAGAGAGTTTTCAAAGGACGAGCTTAAAAACATTGAGGCGGATATAGAGGGACTTGAGGATATTTATGAGCTTATCAAAAGCGCCGTTATTGATGAACCTCCAATAACAATTCGTGAGGGAGGAATAATCAGGGACGGCTTTGATGATAAGATTGACATGCTGAGAAATGCCAAAAAAGACGGGAAGCAGTGGCTTGCCGAGCTGGAGGAGAAGGACAGGGAGAGAACCGGGATAAAGAATTTAAGAATTAAGTACAATAAAGTATTCGGATACTATTTTGAGGTTACTAATTCTTATAAAGGCCTTGTGCCTGAAGACTATATAAGAAAGCAGACGCTTACCAATGCGGAGAGATATACGACGCCAAGGCTGAAGGAATTGGAGGACACCATTTTAAATGCTGAGGATAAGCTTCAGACACTTGAGTATGAGCTTTTCTGCAAAATACGTGATTCCATAGCAATGGAGTTATCCCGCATACAGAAGACTGCAAAGGCAGTCGCAAAGCTGGATGTGTATGCATCTCTTTCCGTTGTGGCTGAGAGAAATCATTATGTGAGGCCGAAGCTCAATGTAAAGGGAGTAATAGATATAAAGGATGGCAGACATCCGGTTGTTGAACAGATGATAACTAACGATATGTTTATATCAAATGATACATATCTCGATAATGGCAATCATTGCATCAGCATAATAACCGGTCCCAATATGGCAGGCAAATCCACGTATATGCGTCAGACGGCTCTTATAGTGCTTATGGCGCAGATAGGTTCATTTGTGCCTGCCGGCAAGGCTGATATCGGGGTTGTGGACAGGATATTTACAAGGGTCGGCGCCTCAGATGATTTGGCGAGCGGACAGTCTACATTCATGGTGGAGATGACCGAGGTGGCAAATATTTTGCGTAATGCCACGTCAG
Organism: Lachnospiraceae bacterium; assembly: GCA_021200695.1. Taxonomy (GTDB): domain Bacteria; phylum Bacillota; class Clostridia; order Lachnospirales; family Lachnospiraceae; genus Acetatifactor. Next base: position 1,305 of record JAJQGF010000101.1, on the reverse strand, counting down.
ACAGTCTTCTTATTCTTGACGAGATAGGGCGGGGCACCTCTACCTTTGACGGTCTGAGCATTGCATGGGCGGTAATTGAGCATATAAGCAACAGGAAGCTGCTTGGCGCAAAGACGCTTTTTGCAACGCATTACCATGAGCTGACTGAGCTTGAGGGCAAGATGAGCAATGTTAACAATTACTGCATAGCGGTAAAGGAATGCGGCGATGATATTGTGTTTTTGAGAAAGATTATAAAGGGCGGCGCAGATAAAAGCTATGGCATTCAGGTGGCAAAGCTTGCCGGTGTACCGGATATGGTAATAGACAGGGCAAAAGAGATTGTTGAACAGCTGAGTGACAATGATATAACCGAAAAGGTTCAGAGTATTGCAATAGATTTAAAGAATGCTTCAAAACCCAAAAAACAGTCTAAAAAATATGATGAGGTCGATATGGCACAGATGTCACTTTTTGACACTGTGACAGACGAAGATGTCTTAAATGAACTTATGAGCATAGAAGTGACAACTCTGACACCCCTTGATGCGCTCAATACTCTCTACAGATTACAGAATAAATTGAAAAACCGCTGGAACGGGTAAGCAGTATAAATGATTGTGAAAGGACAAATAAATGGCAGAGATACATATTCTTGATTCACAGACTGTTGACATGATTGCCGCCGGAGAGGTTGTTGAGCGTCCCTCAAGCGTTGTTAAGGAGTTGGTTGAGAACGCTATTGATGCCGGTGCCGATTCCATTACTGTTGAGGCGAGAGAGGGCGGGATAGATTTCCTGAGGGTAACAGACAATGGCTGTGGAATGGAGAGGGAACAGCTCAGAAAGGCATTTTTAAGACATTCCACAAGTAAAATAATGCGGGCTGACGACCTTATGCATATTTCCAGCCTCGGCTTCAGGGGGGAGGCTTTGTCGAGTATTTCGGCGGTTTCCAGAGTTGAGGTGATTACGAAGCCAGGGAGAGAGCTTACCGGCACCAGAATTGTGCTTGACGGCGGAGTTGAGAAGGAATTTGAGGAGATTGGCGCACCTGATGGGACAACATTTATAATGCGCAGCCTTTTTTACAATACTCCGGCACGAAGAAAGTTCCTGAAGCAGCCCTCAACCGAGGGCGGATATATTGCGGACCTTATGGAGCATCTGGCACTGTCCAGACCTGATATATCCTTTAAGCTTGTGCTAGGCAGCCAGACCAGGTTCAGCACATCGGGAAATGGCGACATCCGAGAGGTTATATACCGAATATATGGCAGGGAATTTTACACATATGACGCTGCCGCCGAATTAGACCGTGTAGAT
>JAJQGF010000191.1 GCA_021200695.1 Lachnospiraceae bacterium | reverse complement strand
GTATGATGATTTAGGATATGCTGATGCAGCCAGAGCAGCAGTCATTGCCATGAGAGAGGATATATCTCAGGCTCTTAACAGCCGGTAAAATAAATAAAAAATATTAACGGCATTAATAAATGAATAAATCTCTTTAATTTCCGGCATCATAAGAATTAAAGTATGCAGAAAGGAAATTTAAGAGAACGCATGACAGAGGTATTATATATTATTGCACTTTCGCTTGGCTCTATTTTAGCCATTTTTATTCTCACAAAGCTTATGGGCTACCGTCAGATGTCTCAGATGAGCATGTTTGACTATATTATTGGAATTACAATCGGCTCCATTGCGGCGGAGATGGCGACATCTTTGGAGTCAAGCTTTATCCAGCCGCTTACTGCGATGATAGTCTATGCATTTGCATCGGTTATTTTATCATGGCTTGCATCTAAATCAATAAAGGCGCGCAGGATGATAGACGGTGCGCCGCTTGTTCTTTTGAACAACGGAGAGTTGTATCGTGATAATCTGAAAAAGGCAAAGCTTAATGTGACAGAGTTTCTTGAACAGTGCAGGGTGAACGGGTATTTTGATGTGTCCAGACTTGAGACCGCAATATTAGAGGGAAACGGCAAAATAAGCTTTCTGCCAAAGGCACAGGACCGTCCGCTGACACCCTCTGATATGCAGCTTGAGCCGCAGCAGGATTACATGGTGGCAAATGTTATTCTCGACGGGCGGGTAATGTGGGATAATCTGAAGCATACCGGCAAGGACGAAAAATGGCTCAAACACCAGATTAATGCGCAGGGGGCGAAGAGCATGGAGGAGGTTCTTCTTGCCACCTGCGATATTTCAAATCAGGTCACAGTCTATTTAAAGAACAGCAGGAGCCCTGAAAGGGATGTTCTTATGTAACTTTTTTAACTTTTTACCCAGGCACGAAAAGTATTGGCATTCGATTATACCTTGCGGTTAAGTATGAAGGGGCCGGACAGCACCTGTCTGGCAACGCGAAGGCTCATATCGGGTTTTGTCTCAAAGCACCATTTTATAAGACTTATGTGCAGCCCTTCTATCTCAATACAGGTTATACTGTATGGATGCACACAGCTTCCTGAGTTGCAATAGCAGAGGTCGTCTTCCGAGAGTGTCGGGCGATGGGTATGTCCTGTTATCAGTATAACATTCTCCTTCTTTGCAAAGCGAAGAAGCCGTTGTTCGGTTTTTTTCCTCCGGGTATAATTTTTTGCCGCGCTGGTTGGGTCAAGCACACCGTAGCGTTCAACGGGCTTCCACACATATCTGACAAGAAAGCGTGAAATACGCCATAGAGTGGAATTAAACAAATCACATTGATGTCCGTGGGTAAGATATATGTCCTTTGAGCCGGAAGCTTCAAGAATTATTCCTGCGTGAAATTTTATGTCCGGAAAAAGAGGCCTGTTGTCCAGATGTGGGTTGTTTCCGCAACAGCAGGGATATGTGCTGCAGTTTTTGACTGTGTAGCGCCTGCCTTTTTTTATCATATCGTGATTGCCGTAGAGCATATAAAGCCGTCTCCGTTCATGAAAGAGTGACAGGAGCCTGAATATGTCGCCATGTGCGATAGTTATCTGCTTCATACTGCGGTTTTCCCACAGCTCGTCTCCGTCTCCCAATTCAATATAGGTATATCCCGCCCTGTAGTAATACTGCAGGGCGGCTGAATACAGATTACGGTTTTTTAGAAAGTTATCGTTGGAGGTGCCAGTACCGCGGTGGCAGTCACTGAACAGCACATATTTAGTCCGACTGTCCAGAGGAAGTCTCGGGGCTTGGGCAAAGGATTTTTTCAGTCGTGAATAACAGCTCATAATCCTCCTTGCTCACCTGCGTTTTTTCACACCCCTGTACATACCGCTTAAGCGGAGAAAGCGATGCTTGAACAACGCTGAGGGCAGGAAATAATACAGGTATAATATTCTGTCCATTGAAGGGCGGAAGGGTTTTGTGATTAATAAATATATTCTGCACCCAAAGTGATTTATGCATTGCACAAGCCGTATCCTCAGACGCTTAAAAATATTCCCGTGCCGTGTTTGACCGTCAAAGGTGAAGCATACATTGCTGCGGCAAAGATTTATGTCACATTGCTCATATCCTGCGGCAATCAGACCGCCGGCAAAGGCTCTTGCCATATCAGGGGAATAAAAGCTTATGCAGATGCGCATGGAAAGCTCCGAAGGATTGGAAAAGCATCCGGGCTTAAAGGCTGTGAGCCACCAATGCCGTTCACACAGCCCGGCAATATTTTCACCTCTTCTGAAAAGCTTTACGGATAACTGAGGCATATTTCTGTCGTCAACACTTCTGAAAAGCGTACTGTCAAGCTCAGCTTTGCTTAATATATGGTCTGCTTGATACACTCCTGTTTCACAGCCGGTATTTATCCCATATTGTCCTTTCCAAAATTCTATAAGCCATGTTTTTCCCATATAATCAAAATAGATTGGAAGACTGTCAAAGACCATACCGAGGTGTGAGGCAGCACGGTCATATAGGGCACAATATCCAAAGGCTCTTTGCCATGCGTCAATGCATGAAGAAAAAATGTCCTGAGAGTATATATATAAATACCCCAGAGGCTCTGCAAGCTTATTTAACTGCCCGCATTTTTCCTCCGTGCTCATGGAG
>JAJQGF010000152.1 GCA_021200695.1 Lachnospiraceae bacterium | reverse complement strand
GGTTTTCAATGTACCAGCATAGTCTTTTACCATTTTCAGGATGTGGTGGCACTTTTTCCGCTGCTGCTTATCGGACTTGAAAAGCTAATCGAGGAGAAAAAAACCGGAAGATTTCTATTTGCCTGCTTCCTTAATGTAATGTGCAATTATGTATTTTTTGTGGGAGAGGCCGTATTTTTAATCTTATATTATATTATAAGATATATGCTCCCTCAAATAAAAAGAAAAAGCCGTCTTAGGGATATACTCAGCCCCATAGGACGCTGTATCGGAGAAGCTGCTCTCGGCCTGCTGCTTTCCTGTGTGCTGCTTGTACCTGCTATTGCCGGGACGGTTTCCAACAGCAGAGTTTCAGAGCATATTGCGACAAGCGACTGGTTCAGTATGTCAACATTTGATTGGCTTATGCTGATAAAGGCCTTTTTCTTCCCGGCGGAAACCATGACCTATTATTCGGGAACTACAGATGCTACGTGGATGACTAATGCTGCATACCTGCCTCTGACAGGCTGCGTTTTTGTGATAGCATATGTAATTACAAGGAGGGACTGGCTTGGCAGATTGCTTAAGGTGTGCGGCATTATTGCTGTTGTTCCCCTGTTTAACAGCGTATTTATGTTCTTCAGCACGGAGAGCTACAGGCGCTGGTATTATATGCTTGTACTATTTATGGCGCTGGCAACGGCTAAGGTCATAGAGCGTCCCAGACGTTATCGTATAATGCCGGCAGCGGCAATAAGCTTCTTAATAATAGCGTTATATACCGTTATGGCAGGTGTGCTTGAATGGAATGAGAATCAGGAGAGCATTATAAATTACGGGGAAATATTTTGGGCAGGCTTTGGAATTGCAGTAGGGGGGGTATTACTTTCCCTAATAATAATATATGCATTCAGATATTTCAGAAGGCAGATTTTTCTGGCGCTTTCGGCAGGCCTGAGCGTGTTCCTGCTTATGTATAATATCAGAAATTATCAGTTGGCAACGGATAATACAAATCTTGACATGAAAAATTATCGGAATTATTATGCCGAAAATGTGGTAAATTATTTGACGGAGTTTTCGCAGCTGATGGACAGGGAGGCGCTCCCGTACAGATATTATATAGATGAGGGCATAGGGCACTCATATTATAATCTTGCCATGACTAATTCCCTTCCGTCTGTCAATTCCTTTATCAGTACGGTGCACCCTTCCGTGACAGAGTTTTATGAGCTGCTTGGAGTGGGGCGCTCAGTATGGACTGAGGCGGAGCTGCCGGGAGTGAAAGAGCTGCTTGGCGCAAAATATATTCTTACACCGGACGAGACAGAGGAATATACTTTTATTCAGGCGATGGGAAACAGCAACGGTCAGGTAATGTATTTGTACGAAAACGAGAATGCTTTGCCTGTTGGATATACATATGACAGCTATATTACGCAGAGTGAATTTGAACAGTATGATAATGAGCTGAGAGCGCTTGTGATGCTGAATACACTTGTGGTAAAGGATGAGGATGAGGATAAGGTTAGTGACGTCCTTACACATTATGCAGAGTTGACGGAGGTAAGCGAAGAAGCGATTGATGCTTATGTTGATATTCACAGGGCGGAGGAATGCGAAAGCTTTACAGCGGGGAGCAATTATTTTATTGTAAATATATCTGCGGCTGATGAGAAATATGCATTTTTCAGTGTACCGTATGATAAGTGGTGGACTGCACAGGTTAACGGTAAGGACGCTGAAATTCTTAATATTAATGGTCTTATGGCAGTACGTGTGGATAGAGAAGACAATACAATTGTGTTTACGTATGAATACCTGCCGCTAAAGGTGGGAATTATATGCAGTATGCTGGGACTTGTTTTGATTTTGGGATATTTGACAGTATATGGCAAAGCTAATAAAATTGACGTGTTATAATTTTCCATTGCAATTAATGCATATATAGCAGGAGAGAACAATGTATCAAAAGAAGAAGGAAATAGAAAAAATTCTTGTGTTGCTTTTGGACCTTGTATGTATTGCAGTCAGTTACTTTGTGGGATGCTCTATCAGATTTGGCTGGATAAGATATTCGGTAATGAGCAATGAGATGCAGTTTACGCTGGCTCTCATACTTTTGGTATATATAGGGATGAATTTTGCAATGGACATGTACCATCATTTTTTTCAAAGAGGTTACATGGAGGAATTCCGGGAGGTTGTAAAGGCGGAAATCACCCTGTTTATCATAACAATTACCATAACGTATCTGCTGCATCGTCCTGAGGAGGATCCTTCAAGACTTGCGTTGGGATATTTTCTGATTGTAAACAGTATATTGACATATACGTTAAGGCTTGTATTTAAACAGATTATGACAAAATTTTACAGTAGAAGCCGTTACAGCAGCAGGCTTCTGGTAATAACCAATTCGAGACGTGCTAAGGGAATTGTGGATAATATACTCAGATATAATGAATGGTACAGGCAGGTGGTCGGCATTGCGCTTACGGATGATTCAGAGACAAAGGTTGTGGACGGAATACCGGTAGTGGCTTATACGGACAGCCTTATGGGTTATGTGATACGAAATGATGTAGACGAGGTATTTATTGCGGATGAAAATCTTACCGGCACATCACTGCTTAAGGCATGGATATCCGAATTTGGACAAATGGGCATAGATGTAAATG
>JAJQGF010000150.1 GCA_021200695.1 Lachnospiraceae bacterium | reverse complement strand
AGGCTGAGGAGCAGATTGCCGATTTGGTAGTCGAGGCGACGGCAAAGCTTTCGGCGGCAAAACAGAGCGCTGAAAGCGACAGGGCTCTTTATGAGCAATTTATTGCAAAAACCGGTAATGCGTGAATCAGTGCGCGGATTGAGAGGAAAAAGTGAGTAAAAAGCCATTGAATAAGGAATTCGTGGTTACCCTATCCTATGTCACGCCTCCTACTGCTGAACAGCTTGAGAAGCTTAAGGCATTTGTTATAAACAAGTACAGCGGGGAGGAGAGAGACCCCGGGGACATTGTTTTCGAGCTTAAGGAGGAGCCCGCAATCGGCGGAGGCTTCTGTATAAAGGCAGGAAACGAAGTCTTTGATTGGAGCTTAAGCGGACGTATTAAGCAGTTCACCGATAAGGTGGAGCAGCTCGGAAAGGGTGCCGGTGCCGGTGAAAACGGCATTATTCCAATATTAAAAAGCACTATTGAAGAATTTGAGATTGAGGCATTGTGCCATGAACAGGGGGTAGTGTCTTCTGTTGGAGACGGAATAGCCTCTGTGACAGGCCTTGATTATGCGGAATATGGAGAGATAGTTATTTTTGAGAGCGGCGCAAAGGGTATGGTGCAGGATATCAGAAAAGACAGTGTCTGTTGTATACTTTTTGGACGCGACACGGAGATACGCGAGGGCTCGAGAGTTACAAGAACCTGTAGAAGAGCCGGCATCCCCGTTGGAGAGGAATTTAAGGGAAGAGTAGTCAATGCTCTGGGCGAGCCGATAGACGGGGCAGGTCCGATAAAAGAGGAGGGCTACAGGCCAATAGAGGCGGCAGCGCCGTCAATTGTAGAGCGCAAGTCGGTAGGAACTCCGCTGGAGACGGGTATACTTGCCATTGATTCCATGTTTCCAATCGGACGCGGCCAGCGTGAGCTTATTATAGGCGACAGACAGACCGGCAAAACCTCAATAGCGCTGGAGACTATCCTTAACCAGAAGGGTAAAGGGGTGGTATGCATATATGTGGCAATCGGACAGAAGGCTTCAACAGTTGCAAAGCTTGTCGGAATGCTTAAGAAAAATGATGCGCTCAGTTATACGATAGTTGTGTCCGCAACGGCGGCAGAGCCGGCTCCCCTGCAATACATTGCTCCATATGCGGGAACAGCCCTTGCGGAATATTTTATGTATCAGGGCAGGGATGTGCTTATAGTGTATGATGATTTATCCAAGCATGCGGTTGCCTACAGGGCGCTTTCTCTTTTGCTTGAGCGTTCGCCCGGACGTGAGGCATATCCCGGAGATGTTTTTTATTTGCATTCCAGACTGCTTGAGCGTTCGGCAAGACTTTGTGATGAGCTTGGAGGAGGTTCCATAACGGCGCTTCCCATAATTGAGACACAGGCAGGTGATGTGTCGGCATACATTCCTACAAATGTTATTTCAATAACGGATGGTCAGATTTATCTTGAGATCGACCTGTTCTTTTCGGGGCAGCGTCCGGCAGTCAATGTAGGCCTTTCGGTTTCGCGTGTTGGCGGAGCCGCGCAGTCAAAGGCCATGAAGAAGGCGGCTGGAAGCATCAGAATTAATCTTGCGCAGTTTCGCGAGATGGAGGTATTTACCCAGTTTGCATCAGACCTTGATGATGCGACAAAGGAGCAGCTTAAACATGGCCATGACCTTATGGAGCTGCTTAAGCAGCCGGTCGGAATGCCATTAAGTATGCCTGAGCAGGTTATTACACTGTGCGTGGCTGAAGCGCGTGTGCTGCTTAAGCTGCCTGTAAATAAGGTAAAGGATTTCCAGATGAAGCTGCTTGGCTTTATGTCGGCAGAGCATCCTGAAATAATCAGAGAGCTTGCCACAATAAAGGTACTAAGCGATGAGCTTGCCGCCCAAATAACTGCGGCTGCAGAAGAGTTCAGAGAGCAGTACCTCAGCATGTAGGGAGGCATATCATGGCAAATATACGTGAGCTGCAGAACAGAATGAAAAGCATTCAGGATACCATGAAAATTACAAACGCCATGTATATGATATCCTCCACAAAGCTTAAAAAGGTTAAAAAAAGTCTTGAAGGAACCGAGCAGTATTTTTTTACGCTGCAGACATCCCTTGCCCGTATAATAAGGCATCTTCCGGATATTGAGAACAAATATTTTGATATGAGACTGGAAAAGCCTGAAGAAGAGAAAACCGTGGGAATTATTGTGGTAACTGCCGACAAGGGACTTGCAGGAGCATATAACCATAATGTCATAAAGCTTGCCGGGGAGGAGATGGATAAGCGCTGCAGCTTCAGGCTTTTTGTCGTGGGAGAGCTTGGAAGACAGTATTATGCCGCAAGACACATAAGTGTTGCCGAGCATTTTAATTATACGGCGCAGAATCCGTCGCTGCACCGCGCCAGAGTTATAAGTGAGACTGTGCTTGAGCAGTTCCTTAGCGGTGAGCTGGATGAGGTTTACATTATATATACAGAAATGAAGAACGGAATTGTCTCTGAGGCAAAAAAATTAAAGCTGCTTCCGCTTGTGAAAGAGAATATCGAGGACCGCGCGGAACAGCTCGGAATTGTTCCGTATAATGATGACATAGCACTGATGCCCTCCCCTGAGGCAGTTATAGACAATGTGGTTCCGGACTGCATAATGGGATATGTTTACGGCGCTCTTGTTG
>JAJQGF010000334.1 GCA_021200695.1 Lachnospiraceae bacterium | reverse complement strand
GGCACGGTGGGAAGGAATCTGCTCAACCTTGAATTTCCCATAAACAGTGAGATGGAAGGCGGAGAGCAGGAGTTCCTTTTAAAGCTGCGTGACAGCAGGCTCAAGGACGACGTCCTGCTGGATGAATTTTATGACAGAATAATCTCATCCTATGAATATGTCGGAAATTATCTTATTCTTGTCATACATGACGCCTATGACGTGCCGGGAAAAGCCTCTGACGGAACTACCCTGGAGGATGCCTCTGACGAGGTTTTCGAGTATATCCTCACCTGCATATGCCCTGTTAATCTTTCCAAGCCCGGCTTAAGCTATGATGCCGAAGAGAATACCTTCCGTAACCGTATACGCGATTGGGTTGTTGATATGCCGGAGACTGCCTTTCTCTTTCCCGCCTTTAATGACAGAGGCACGGATCTGCACAGCACTCTCTATTATTCTAAGAATGCAGAGCTCTTAAACTACAACTTTATAGAACAGTTTTTAGGCTGTCCTCTCCCAATGTCAGCCGGCAGCCAGAAGGAAACCTTCAAAAGTCTTGTGGAGGAAACTCTGGGTGAGAAATGCTGTATTGAGGCCGTGAAGAATATCCATGAAAAATTAAGTGAGCTTGTGAATGAGCACAGTGAGGAATTACAGCCTCTAATGCTTGACAGGCAGGAGGCTAAGGCTTTATTTGCCGACAGCGGTGTGCCTGACGAAAAGCTGGATGAATTCGACCGTTGCTTTGACGAGACCGCGGGCGAGAATACCTCACTCATGGTCAGCAACGTAATAAGCACAGGCAGCTTTGAGGTAAAAACCGCCGACGTTGTTATAAAGGTCAAACCCGAGCGCACTGACCTGATAGAATCCAGAGTTATAGACGGTCTGGAGTGTCTGGTTGTACGTCTCGACGGCGGTGTAGAGGTAAACGGAATAACAGTACACGGCGGCCGTTTGCCCGGGGACGAACAGTAAATTTATAAGAATGTATTTAGTAATCCTCAAGAAAGCTGTGTTTTATGCCATCCCTTTTGTAGGCAACTATAGTACTCAGATTTACATTTTCAACGCTTTTGAAAATATTGCCCTCAACAAAAGGATTATTTTTCTTAAGCCCGGCAATAAGGTTTTTTACCTCAAGCCTTTTGGAGGCGCTGCTGCCGTCGCTCCGGCAGGCTGTGCATGTATCGGTAAACCTGCAGGCGCATTGGATAAAATGCAGACCGTTGTAGTCCCTCCAATGCTTTATGTCCTCCTCCCTAATCAGGTACATTGGCCTAATCAGCTCCATGCCCTCAAAATTCGTGCTGTGAAGCTTTGGCATCATTGTCTGTACCTGACCGCCATAAAGCATTCCCATCAGTATCGTCTCTATAACGTCATCATAATGGTGACCCAGAGCAATTTTGTTGCAGCCCAGCTCCTTCGCACGGCTGTACAGATATCCGCGTCTCATTCTCGCACAGAGATAACAGGGAGATTTTTCTATATCATAAACGGCATCAAAAATATCCGATTCAAAAACCGTAATCGGAATATTCATAAGCTCGGCATTATTCTCTATTATAGTCCTGTTTGCACTGCTATAGCCGGGGTCCATCACAAGAAATACGAGTTCAAAGGGGAATTTATTGTGCCGTTTTAACTCCTGAAAAAGCTTTGCCATAAGCATGGAGTCCTTGCCTCCTGAGATGCATACTGCAACCCGGTCATTCTCCTGAAGCATATCGTACTCATTTATGGCTTTTGCAAATTTGGAAAAAAGAGCCTTATGAAACTTCTTTCTAATACTTTTCTCAATCTCTTCAACACGCTTATTTCTGTCCCCGCTCTTTTTCTCAGTTCCCATACAGTCAAGAAGCCAGCCTGTGTATCCGCCATTCATACTGTAAGCCGCAAGCCCTCTGTCATAAAGCCTTGAAGCAAGCTCTTTGCTGTATTCTCCGCGCATACAATAAAGTATGATTTTTCTTCCGTCCGCAAGGTTCTGAATACGGCTCTCAAGCACTTCACCGGGAATGTTTACAGCCCCCGGTATCATTCCGTACCCTGCAGAGACTTCGTCTCTTATATCAATTAATAGAGCCTCCCCTTCGGGAAGCTCCATGTATTCCTTATAGGTAATTTCAAACAACTCCATTATATTCCTCTCGCTGCCACTTCTGCCATTATTCTTCCTACTATCTTTATCAGGCCTATGTCAGTTGTTCCATGCTTGGGCTTACGGTTAAAAAAGTCGAAGGATACTACCGCGGCCGGTATGCCGTCCTTAAATGCCTCACACTGAATAAACTTTCCATTCTCCTGTTTAGTATACATATTATACGCATATGGCTGTTTTTTCTGAAGTCTTGTCATCTGGTTCTCCTCATAGAAGCCCTGGGCATTGAACTGTCCCTGATATTCTTCAGATTTTATAAAATTCAGGCTTTCTATAGGATTAATATACTTACCCACAGAGCATATCCTGTTAAGCTTTTCTCCCTTATATATGGCAATTCCGTCAATATCAAAGTACGACTGCATCTGCTCCATAACCGGAATAAGCTTATCCATGCCGTCTGTATATAACTGCATAACGAGGTCGGAGACTACATCATTCTTTTTGTCATCGCTGTATGTCGCCTTCAGACCTATATTGATGCGATTGCCCTCCTCAAGCACAAGCGCGCCGTGCTTAT
>JAJQGF010000007.1 GCA_021200695.1 Lachnospiraceae bacterium | reverse complement strand
TCTATATGCGGCATCCTCAGGTTTTATCCTCTTCCAAATTTATAGTCTTTATCCGGAAGTACGGCATTCAGGATAATTCCGGCGAGAGCGCCTACTGCAAGACCTGAAAGGCTGATTGTAAGCCCTCCGATATTAAAAGCTACAGCGCCTGCCGCGCTGTAATTTATGCCTATTGACAGGACAAGTATAAGCGCTGCAATAATAACATTTCTGCTCTTAGTAAAGTCAACCTGAGTCTCAACGACATTTCTTACGCCGACTGCCGAAATCATTCCATACAGTACAAGCGATACGCCTCCGCAGGTCGCGGTTGGCATACATCCTATGACAGCAGCAATCTTTGGCGAAAATGAGAATACAATCGCAAAGCATGCGGCAATCCTGATTACAAGCGGGTCAAATACCTTTGTAAGCGAAAGCACTCCGGTGTTTTCACCATATGTTGTATTTGCCGGCGCGCCGAAAAGCGAAGCCACAATTGTTGCAAGACCATCTCCGAGAAGCGTTCGGTGAAGTCCGGGATTCTCAATATAATTTATGCCGACAGTCGAAGAAATTGCAGATATATCTCCAATATGTTCAACCATTGTAGCAAGCGCAATAGGCATAATTGTAATTACAGACGTTATCAGCATTGCAGTGTCTCCGCTGCCCAGCACTGAAAATGCAGTATCACTCCAATGAACCGGAACACCGAACCATGAGGCTTCCCTGACTGCGGTAAAATCAACACGTCCCAAGGCTGCGGCGAACAAATATGAGCCTATTACACCTATAATGATTGGGACAATCTTAATCATGCCCTTTCCCCATATATTGCAGACAATCACCAGCGCAATCGCTGCAATCGCAACAAGCCAATCTGCCGCACAGTTATCTATGGCCGACTGTGAAAGTGTAAGACCAATCGCAATAATTATCGGGCCGGTAACAATAGGCGGAAAATACTTCATAACCCTGTCCGTACCAAATATTTTTATCAGGGCGGCAAGGACAAGGTATAAAATACCTGCACATGCCACACCAAAGCAGGCATATGGCAGAAGCTCTTTGTTTGCAGCGCTGTCCTGCATTGGCGCTATAGCGGCATATCCGCCCAAAAATGCAAATGATGAGCCTAAAAATGCAGGCACTCTTCCTTTGGTAACAAGATGGAACAACAGCGTTCCAAGTCCCGCAAAAAGCAGCGTTGTTGACACATCAAGACCTGTCAGCATCGGAACAAGTATAGTCGCCCCAAACATTGCAAACATATGCTGCAGCCCCAGCAGCAGAACCTTAGGCATGCCCAGAGCCTTTGCATCATAAATTCCATTTTCACCCAATACAGCCTTTGAATTTTCGCTCATAAATTGCCCTCCCGCATTATCTTTTTGTAAGCTGTTTTATCATATTCAGATAATCAACGATTTCCTCATACAGCATATCCGGCTGAAAAGAAGCATCCTGAAATCTCTCCGCCATAATACCCTTTATCGTGAGCTCCATCAGTTGTCTTAGCTTTTCACCGTCCACGGACGGCGGGAATGAGCTGTAATCAGCCTGCTGCCATATTTTATCATATGTTGCTTCAAGCTCATTTTTTTTATCCTCGACCGCGATAAGAGCCTCGCTCACATTCTCCGAATACGACCTGTTAAGGAACTGCTGCATATATGGATATCCCCGCATTGCATGCATCCTTGCTCTCTCAGTCTGCTTCATTAGCTCAAATATATCCCGCTCATTCTGAGACACCTCCGTACTCAGCTCAAGCTGCATATATCTCACACTGTAGTCATATACAAATGTATAAACCCCCAGCTTACTCTCAAAATAATGAAACAAAAGACCCTTGCTGATGCATGCCTCCTTCACCATTTCATCAGTGCTGGCATGACGGTATCCCTCAATGGCAAATATCTTAAGAGCCGCATTTATCATCCTGTCCTGCTTTTCCTTCTTCAAATCAAAGAATTTGCCGTTCATGCAACCATCCTTTCCTTTTGTATAAACGTTTTTCAGTATATCACACACAAAGGCTTTTGTGAACCACCCATTGTCCAAAGCCAATTGACTTCCTGCTTTAAAAATTGGGGAGGTATTAATTTATTATACCATAAATCGGCATCTGAATCTGAAAAAAGTTATTAAAATATCACGGATGCAGTATATTCTTTTCCCTGCCGCCTGCCATGTCCCGTCTTATGTACGCAAAAGTGCGCATGGTTTGCATGCGCACCTTTTTCTGTTATTTTGCTGTTATTTTGTTCTACTGCAATATTCCCGTGGTCTCGTCAAAGTAGTATTCCACTCCGTCTATCGTCACATTTCCCTTTGCCATTGCACCCGTTATGGTCTCAAAGTAGTATGTTCCGTCCACCGTGGTATATCCCTTTGCCATTGTCCCGGTTTCAAGGTCAAAATAGTAGGTTCCCGCATCGGTGGTCTGCCAGCCCTTCACCATATGGCCTTCCGCATCATAGCGTACCCATTTGCCCGTGCCGTCGTCGTTGTCCGCATATCTTCCGGCATAGGACTCCTGATATACGTCCTTGCTCACGGCCTTTGCTCCGCCCTGCTCTGCGTCAAGCCAGTACCACGCATCGGAATCGGGGTCGTAGATTTCCTTTCCGCGTCCCTCTGTCCCCTGCTTTACACCGTCCTCGTACCAATAGTCAGTGCCGTCAGTTGAACTCCAGC
>JAJQGF010000139.1 GCA_021200695.1 Lachnospiraceae bacterium | reverse complement strand
CTGTTTCCGCCGCCCTGATGTCTGACGGTTATCTTACCCTGATTGTTACGACCTCAATTCTTCTTTAAGGAGGTGCAAAGGCTCTTCTCGGGAGTAGTCTTTGTAATCTCAGAGAAATCAGAACAGGTCATGTTTCTTCTGGAGGGTGTATAGGGATTGTATGTCTTAATTCCCATTTTCTTATCTCCTTTTCTGATTTTTTGCGCGGCGCCTTACAGGCTGCCGCATACATAAATTACCTGTTTTTACAGACCGGCAAAAATCTCAATGTCCTTGCTGTCCTCGGTAAGCCATACATAAGCCTTCTTGGTCTTTGCAGTCTTGCCGCTGGTCATTCCGCGTCTCTTGGTTTTGCCGTCAATGTTAAGCGTATTAACTCTTTTAACCTTAACGCCATCAAACATTTTTTCGACAGCTTCCTTAATCTGTATTTTATTTACCTCGGTGTGTACAAGAAATGTATATTTCTTTTCGCCCATGCCGGCCATACTCTTCTCAGTGATGACCGGTTTGAGGATTACGTCATAGTATTTAATGTCTGCCATTATGCGTACACCTCCTCAATCCTTGCAACGGCATCCTTAGTGAGAACTACCGTCCTGGCATTAATAATATCATATACATTGATAGTGTTTACCAATGTGGTGTTTACCTCTGCTACATTCTTTGCAGACTGTACAATATTCAAATCATTATCTGCAATAACTACAAGCCCCTTATCAACATTAAGGTTCTTCATAATATTGACAAATTTCTTAGTCTTGATTTCGTCAAGCTTAAGCTCATCGAGAACTACAAGCTTCTGCTCCTGAACCTTGCTTGTAAGTGCAGATTTAAGCGCTGCGCGCTTTTCCTTTTTATTGAGTTTAAAAGAATAGTCTCTGGGAACAGGTGCGAATACAACTCCGCCGCCCTTCCACTGAGGAGACCTTGTCGAACCCTGTCTTGCATGACCGGTTCCTTTTTGTCTCCACGGCTTTCTTCCACCGCCTGATACTTCAGAACGTGTCTTTGCCTTCTGGGTACCCTGACGATTATTTGCAAGCTGCTGTACAACTGCCATATGCACTAAATGCTCATTTACTTCTACACCGAAGACTGCATCGTTCAGCTCGATTGTACCAACTTCCTTGCCTTCCATATTATAAACAGATACGCTTGCCATCTGATTGGTCCTCCTTCCGCTCTAAACTATGCTTCCACCTTGGTGGTTTCTTTGATGGTTACCAAAGCCTTCCTGGGTCCGGGAACAGCACCCTTGACCAGGATAAGGTTCTTTTCAGCGTCAACCCTCACAACAGTGAGATTCTGAACAGTCACCTTCACGCAGCCCATATGTCCAGGCATTCCTTTTCCCTTAAACACACGGCTTGGAGATGAACATGCGCCGTTTGAGCCCTGATGACGATGGAATTTTGAGCCATGCTTCATAGGTCCTCTGTGCTGACCAAGTCTCTTGATTGCGCCCTGAAAACCTTTTCCCTTTGAAATTGCGGAAGCGTCTACCTTGTCGCCCTCTGCAAAAATGTCAGCCTTGATTTCAGCGCCTGCGGAATACTCCTCAGCGTTGTCAAACTTAAACTCTCTCACATATCTTTTTGAGGTTGTACCGGCCTTTCTGAAATGTCCTGCCTCAGCCTTATTGGTGCCGTGTCTGTGAATTTCCTTCTTGCTGTCGTCGGCATACTTATCCTTCTTGTCAACGAAGCCAACCTGTACTGCTTTGTAACCGTCATTTTCCTCGGTCTTGACCTGAGTTACCACGCAGGGTCCGGCCTGAAGAACAGTTACAGGAATGAGTACACCGTCTTCGTTGAAGATTTGTGTCATTCCAACCTTTGTTGCCAAAATTGCTTTCTTCATTTTTACCTCCTGTTGTCTACATAGTGGACCACGCAGGCTTGTCTTACAAGCCATACTGTGTTCGTGTCTAGGTAGAGGTTTGTTAAATTGTTATGAATAAATATTATTTATTCTTCATTTTAATATCGATATAAACGCCGGCAGGCATCTCCAATCTCTGAAGTGCATCAACAGTTTTCTGTGTCGGTGCAATAATATCGATAAGTCTCTTATGAGTTCTCTGCTCAAACTGCTCTCTGGAATCCTTGTATTTGTGAACAGCTCTCAAAATAGTAACCACTTCCTTTTTAGTAGGAAGGGGAACAGGACCACTCACCTGTGAACCATTTTTCTTGACTGTTTCAATAATCTTCTGAGCAGATGCATCCACAAGCTGATGCTCATAAGCCTTAAGTGTAATTCTCATTACCTGACTTGCCATAAAAAAAGTCGCCTCCTTATTCGCACTTTTGATAGTACGACAAGCGGTGACTGTACACTCTCCCGTGTGTGTCCTAAACCTTTACGCAACGCTTTCTTCTGAATGGTTTCTGACTTACACGTCGTTTCTACTGTATAGTAGACTTATATTTGGTACAGTGACTTGTCGTCAATTTCGACTTGACATTCGCTCCACGGAAAACCCGCCTCCGATTGCCCGAAAGCAGCAACCTCACGCTTCACAGCTATCATGCCACAGCAAGAAATAGTATACATTGGGACGGAAAATTTTGCAATAGGGAAAATTGTTTTTTTTTAAGTACAATCTCAGCCTATTGACTCAAACTCTTTGACAACCTCCTCTGAGGGTGCCTTAGTGAGAAGCGATACCGCCACAATCATAACACAGCCAACAAGGAACGCCGGCAGAAGCTCATAAATATTCCATACCCCGCCAATGGGACGCACAAGGTATTTCCATACAAATACCACAACTCCGCCGGACACCATTCCCGCAAGAGCCCCCTGCAGATTAGTGCGCTTCCAGAAAAGTGAAAACAGCATAACCGGGCCAAACGCTCCGCCAAAGCCTGCCCACGCAAAGGATACTATGGTAAAGACAGAGCTGTCAGGGTTCCATGCAAGGATAACGCTTATTACCGCAATGATTCCAATGGTAACCCTGGCTATAATCATGGAAGCTTTCTGACTCATCTTAATCTTTAAAAAATCCTGAAGAAGATTCTGTGACACACTTGATGCCGCCGCAAGAAGCTGTGAATCCGCAGTAGACATCGTACATGCCAGAATACCCGCAAGCACAAGCCCCGCTACTACGGCAGCAAAAAAACCATGCTGTGCCAAAAGGCTGGAAAATTGAATAACCACAGTCTCCGCCTCCGAGCTTGTTGTAAATGACGGTATGGCGCCTTTCGCCGCTGCTGCGCAGCCAATCAGACCGATAAGAATTGCAATACCCATTGAAATAACTACCCAGACTGAAGCAATCCGGCGCGAAAGCTTAATCTCCTCCTCTTTCCTTGTTGCCATAAATCTAAGCAGTATATGCGGCATTCCAAAATATCCCAGACCCCATGCAAGTGTAGACACAATCGTAATAAATCCATATTCCGACGAAGTCCCGTCAGCTATATTATATGTATTATTCATGCTCAGGTAGCCCGGAAGAGACTTTGCGTTCTCAATAACCATGTCCCAGCCGCCCGCTGCATTTATGCCAAAAAACACCATAACTATCAGCGCAAAGGTCATTACTATACTCTGTATCAGGTCTGTTGTGGAAACAGCAAGGAAGCCGCCGAGTATTGTGTAGCACACAATTATTACAGCGCCTACAATCATTGCAGCATGATAGTCTACTCCAAAAAGCGAATTAAACAGGGTTCCTACCGCCTTAAAGCCCGACGCTGTATACGGCACAAAGAAAACTATTATTATTATCGCCGCTATACACATAAGGATATTTTTTTCATCCTTATATCTCTTTGAGAAAAACTCGGGAACGGTAATTGCATTGCATGAAACTGAATATCTGCGGAGTCTCTTTGCTACAATGAGCCAATTTAAATATGTACCTGCCGCAAGACCTATTGCCGTCCAGCCCACATCCGCAATTCCCGAAATATATGCAAGTCCCGGAAGTCCCATAAGCAGATAGCTGCTCATATCGGATGCTTCGGCACTCGTCGCAGCCACAAGCGGACCAAGCCTTCTGCCACCGAGATAAAAGCCCTCGGCAGAGCCGTCACTCTTCCTGCTGAAATAAAATCCAACAAAAATCATTATTCCCAGATATATAACTATCGAAAGTATTATACCAATCTGTGCACTCATAATTTTCCTCCCTCTGTACGTTTCATACATTGTATACATGTATAATTTTATATAATTAAATGTAGTCTACTAGAAAAGCATAAATAAGTCAATATCTAATCAAACATTTTCGTTTTCTATCATCCTGTAGCCCACTCCCACCTCCGTAAACACATATTGTGGCTGAGCCGGATTTTTTTCAATTTTTCTGCGTATATTTGCCATATTCACCCTGAGAATCTGATTGTTGTCATCTATATACGGTCCCCAGATTGTGCTCATTATAAAGCTATAGGTCAACACCCGTCCTGAGTTTTCCGCCAGAAGCGTCAGCAGCCTGTACTCAATCTGGGTGAGATGAATATCCCTGCCGCAAATACTGACTGTCCTCTTTTCAAAATTTATCTCAAGCCCCTGCGCTTTATATACATGGTCAGGTGTCTCGGGGTGACTGTGGCGGAGGGAGGTTCTTATTCTCGCCATCAGTTCAGCGCTGCCAAAGGGCTTTGTTATATAATCATCTGCACCGACATCAAGTGCCGTTACCTTATCCAGCTCTTTTGTTCTCGCCGAAATAACTATTATTGGAGTTTTACTCCACGAGCGAAGCTGGCTTATAACCTCACATCCGTCCATATCAGGCAGACCCAAATCCAGCAATACGACATCAGGGCAAAATGATGTGGCCATGCTCACGCCCTCTCTTCCCGTAGCTGCCGACATTCCCTTATATCCGTTTGCCTCCAGCATTGTGACGACAAAATTACTCACACTTTTCTCATCTTCTACAAATAACACCTTAGTCTTATTATTCATAACCTTTTATGCCTGCCCGGCAATCCCCTCCGCAATAATAATTTTATTCCTTCGGAAGCGTAAAAATAAATTCCGCCCCGTCACTGTGGTTTCGTCCTATGATAGTCCCATGGTGGGCAGTTATAATCGTCTTGCATATAGAAAGCCCTATTCCCATTCCCTTGTATGCGTCCGACACTCCTGAATCGGAATATGCGGAGCCCTCAAAAAGCCCCTCCTGCATCCTGGGAGAAATTCCTCCTCCGTAATCTCTGACGGTAAATATAACCGCATGAGGGGTATCTCTGACAATTATATCTATATACTCAGAGCTTCCCGAGTGTTCAATCGCGTTGCTGATAAGGTTTATTATAACCTGCTCGATTAATACGGCATCCATCGGAAGCATAATAAGCTCGTCGGGAACCACCGCCCTGAGCTCTGAGTCAGGATAACGCTTCTTTACCTTCTGCAAAGCTTCCGCAACCACCTCCTCTACCGGCTCCTCATTCACGGTAATTGAAAGCTTGTCTCCCTTTATCCGCGTAATTGTCAGTAAATTTTCCACCATATTCAGCAGCCAGCTTGAATCTTCATATATATTTGTTACAAGCGCCGTTTTCTCCGTCTCCGACAAAATACTGCCCTTCTCAAGTATAAGCGAGCTGTTTCCCATTATTCCCGTCAGCGGAGTCCTTATATCATGCGAAACCGCACGCAGAAGGTTTGCACGCAGCTTTTCTATCTTGAACTCCGAAAGCTGCCTTTCCCTCTCCTTTATCATATTCTCCTGTTTTGCGAGATTTGCCTTCATGGCGCATACAAATACTGATGCCGCCAGCATAACCGCAAGGTTCACTATAAAATCCAATGTAAAATTTATCCTATAATAAGGATATGAAAAGAAAAAATTTATAAATATTACCGAAATTAATCCTGAAGCAATTCCATAAATGTATTTTACCGTACAACGTGATATAATAATTACAGCAAGCAGATAAATTGCCGAAATATTTGATGTACCCTCAGGTATCACTTCCCTGAATAAAAGAGAAAATAAAGTGGCTGCCGTCAGGCAAATCAGTGAGTATAATATGCTGTGCAAATGTTGCTTCAATATTGGCAGAACACGCTGTTTCCTGTTCATGTTTTCTCCTTAGTTTAAAATAGTATTAGCTGGTCACAATTACTATTATTATACTCATTTTAAAACATCTATACAATGTTAAGGTGTAAAGATAATGTTAAGAATTATTTTACTGCAGTGCCGTATGTAATTCTGTTTTAAAAAATAATATTAAATCTTTTGTGAAATAAAGAAGAACGGAACAAAAATGACTGAAATAACAATCTGCGGTGCGGAGACGGGAGACCACGCAGCCGACAACAAAAATACTTTAAAAAGACAAAGCTTTCTGGATATGCTGCGTATTGCCACAACCTGCGCAGTAGTAATGCTTCACACCATAACCGGAATAAAGGATACCACTGATATGAGCGCATATCCTGCGGAATTTAAAATCTTCCTTATAATAATGGATTTTACTACATGGTGCGTACCTGTATTTATAATGATATCAGGTTATCTGTTTTTAAATCCTGCGAGAAAAATTTCATACAACAGGATAATTTTTAAATACTGCAGGCGGATTATTCTTGCACTGATAATATTCGGTGTGCCCTATGCCTGCCTGGAGCTTGTGATAAATGAGCATTCCTTCCGTCCGGAAATGATAGGCAGAGCCTTCATCATGGTTTGCCTCGGTCAGAGCTGGTCACACATGTGGTATCTATATCTTGTGCTGCTTCTGTATCTGATTACTCCGCCCCTCAAATATATCCTCGGAAAAATACCGGGGAAATTAATATATACTATACTTGCGCTGATTTATATATTCGGAGGTATACTGCCCTTTATTAAAAAGCTAATGGGCTATGATTCCATTCCGGCGCTTCCTGACGAAACAATTTACATATTCTATTATCTGTGCGGATATCTTTTTGCATGCCATTCAGACACAAAGGCAGCGCATTATATGTTCCGCAGTGCTGTCATAAAGGCCGCAGCCCTCGCTGCTGTACTGCTTCTCGCCTGCATGACGGCAATACGTGTGAATGTTCAGGACAGTGTGCAGCTTCCATACAATTATCCGTTCACCGTACCGCTGTCGCTGCTTATATTTTTCCTTGCCTTAAATACCGGAAAGGTCTGGCAAAAGTATGCCGTACTGCTGGAGAAGCTCGGCTCGCTAAGCTTCACCATATATCTCATACATCCCGTGTTTTTAAATATTGCATACAAATTCCTGAAGCTGTCGCTTTTAGACTATCCGGTTGTTTTGTCTGTACCCATATTCTTTGCAGCTGTACTTGCACTGTCCGTACCTGCGGCATGGCTGCTGAGAAAAATTCCCGGGATGTCAGAATATGTACTTTGAATTATCGCCCTCCAATCCAGCGTCCTGAGGCGCCGCAGGGCAATACCAGCCCGCTCTCTGTAACAGGGAGTCCAATCTCGTCCGCCTCAACCCGCCCTCCGCGGCTGCTTACAATGGCGGAATTCATCATATATGAAAGAACTGCCGGCTGAAGTCCCGTGGTATATGAGTTTATAAGAAAGAACAACGCGGTATCCGATAAGAGCTGCACAGTCAGACGGATAAAATTCCATATGCTGTCCTCAAGCCTCCATATCTCACCCTTAGGCCCTCTTCCATATGATGGCGGGTCCATTATAATACCGTCATATTTGTTTCCACGTCTAATCTCCCTTTCAACAAACTTTGTACAGTCATCAACCAGCCACCTGATTTGCGCCTCTCCAAGTCCTGACGAGACTGCATTCTCCTTTGCCCATGTAACCATTCCCTTTGACGCATCTACATGCGTTACAGCTGCTCCCGCTGCAGCGGCAGAAACAGTTGCGCCTCCGGTATATGCAAAAAGGTTCAGCACCCTTACGGGCTTTTCCTTCGGACGTTGCGCATCTTTAATTATTTTAGAAAACCATTCCCAATTTGCCGCCTGTTCCGGAAAAAGTCCGGTGTGCTTGAAGCTGAAGGGCTTTAGACGAAATGTAAGCCTGCTTTCACCCAACAGAGGATAATTGACAGTCCATTCATCCGGCAGCTTAAAAAACTCCCACTCTCCGCCGCCTTTTGAACTTCTATGGTAGTGTCCGTTCTTTTTTTTCCAGCCCGGGTTTGTATGTCCGGTATCCCATATTACCTGTGGGTCTGGGCGAACAAGAATGTATTCTCCCCAGCGCTCAAGCTTCTCTCCTCCGCTTGTATCAAGCACTTCATAATCCTTCCAATTATCCGCAAGCCACATATTACGAAATCATTCCTCCCTGCATGTTTATCTGTCAACCGAACTTTAGTTTATCACGACAGTTGCCATCGTTACAAGCATTTTATAAATTTCATCGGAGGTCATATCTGCGTAAATTGTTACAGAGGCATATACTCCGTCCTCAAACATTATATTAATGTTAAATTCATCTTCCCCGTTTCTGTCCAAACACAATTCTGCAATCAATTCTGCATTAATATCACTAATAGACCTGCAATTCGCCATATTATAAATTCCATCATAAACATTATAATAATCCGTAATATATACATTGATATATTCATCAGAGTCAGTCCAGCATAAACCTCATCATTGGCAACGCTTGTACAGCTGTCAAGAGTAAATCTGTCAGGTACCAAAGTCGGTATGTGTGCAGCAACAGCCGCGTCAACCTCGGAAATATCCATGCTCTCTGTAGTCTTCATTTTTTCCATGTTTTCTGTATAATTGTCAACCGCCATTTCTGCATATTCAGCTTCAGCGCCGGAATTCTTTAACGAAGATAATGCTTCATCTTCTGATAACAGGGTCTGTCCGTTTCCATCCTCTAAAACTGACTCTGTTCCCGTAGAAAGCATCTGCTCCTCTGCCTCCTGAGCATTCTCAGCCATATATTCATCATAAGCTGTGTCAGCTGCGTCGGCAGCTGAAGAGGCACCCGAATGCCATGTGACTATATAGATGCCAAAGGCGCCCATACACAAAAATATAAATACAGCACAGACTGCAAGATATTTAGTAAACGCCATCATGGTAGAGCTTCTGCCTGACGCGGCATTCGATTTGTCTTTGCCTGTGTCTGAAATATTCTCACTTCTCTCAATCAGTTCGCCGTCTACTCCCGACAAAGCCTCAGCTATGCGCATTGCCTTCCCCATATCTTTATTTTTGTTTTTCAAAGCGCCACTCCCTCCTTTTCAAGATATACCCTGAGCTTTTCCCTGGTACGGTGCAGAGACGTCTTTACAGTATTAAGCTTAATACCATACTTATCTGAAATTACGGCATATTCTTCCATAAACCAATACCTGCGCAGAAACACATTACAGTCCTGCTCTGACAGGCTGTACAGAAAATCATTTATCATTCGTTCAAGCTCAGAGGCCTCGACTATATCTTCAGTACTGTTTACTGCAGGAATACACTCTGTCAGCTCCTCCAATGCCACCTCAGTTTCACCGTTTCCTCTTTTTTGGGCTCTTTTTCTCTTCCACCTGTCTATGGAGAGATTACGCGTTATAGTACCGAGAAATATGGCAAGCCTGTCAGGTCGTTTTGGCGGTATAACACCCCATGCCCTCATCCATGTGTCGTTGACGCATTCATCGCTGTCCTCTCTGTCATGCAGAATGTTATATGCAATGCTTTGGCAATAACGTCCATAGCTCTTCTCGCTCTCTCTTATAGCTAGTTCATTCCTCTCCCAATATAAGTCCAATATCTGTGTATCCTCCACCTCTTATCCTCCCGCAGTTTATTTTGCACAAAACCTTGCAAATGACTGTTTTGTTTCTATAAGTATAAACGAGTTTTTTGATAATAAGTTTCTTTAAATATATACGGATTTTACTTTACTTCTTAATGTAGATTATAGCAGAAACAATTACAAAAATGATAAAGAATATAAATATCATTCATGCCATTATTATCTCAGCAGCTGTAATAACATTCCCTGTAGTTATCTTATAATGGTGAAAAAAGAAAAAAGGATACATAAAGAAAGGTCTGGCATACCGCCAGACCTCAGACTTATCTTTACAATTCGCTTGAACTATCCTGCATTAAACAGCTCAGAAAGCGTATCCTCATACTTCTGGAAAATCTCCAGCAAAAAGGGATTCCAATGCCGTGCGTCCTGGGTACTGCTGCCGAATACATAATCCTCCTGTCCGTAATCAATGACATCAAAGCCCGGTATCGCTTTGCTGGCACCTGCAGTACGGTACGACACTGCGTCCGCCAGAGAGAAGGATACACTTTTAATATCAGAGTAATCAACCCAGCCGCTCAAATCGGTGCCGGCTGCGTCAGTGGAGTCTCCGTTTGCAGTCTGAGGCTCCGCCTCAGCGATTTCTACTTCAATACCTCCTGCATATTTATTATACATACGGTCAATATACAAAGCAAAGGAGCTGCTCAAAACCTCAGAGGGTACATGGCCACCATCCCACTGCCACTCAATATCACAGTCTGTCCCGGCATTCAGCCAGGCAATTTGAAGATTCAGAGATGAGAACATGGACATATCTCCCTCGGAGGCGCCCATAACAATGCGTGACCAGACAGCGCCCTCCGTATCCTCGTTGCCAATGTAGTTCAGTGGATTATAGAGGGAAACGATGTTGTTGCCATATTCATCTCCGGCTTCAATTTCTGCTATATCAGCAGCATAAGCCTCCACCATCTCCCCGTAGCTGGAGTAATTGGCAGAATCAAGAGAACTTCCTGCCGCCTGAGTAGTACCTGCGTCAGGTGTCCCTACATCCATGGTATCACCGCTGGTATCGACATTCTCATTGGTAATAGACGACTTTTTCCTATCCTCATGCATTTCAATTCCGCCATCAGACGGCCTGCCCTCTCCGTCAGGCCCTCCCTTGCCGTCAAAATCTGCTGCACCATTCATTCCGCTGGGCAAACCGCCGCCCATACCACCGGTGCTTCCGGCAGTGTAGCGTCCCTCGATAAAGGCCTGCGCCTTCTCCTCGCTGCTCATTGCAGCCACATCCTCGTCAGACAGCGCATTGCCATCCCCGTCAAACCACGTCCAGCCATCTGCGTAGTCAAGATTATCAAGATACCACTGAAGGTTAGAGACAAATTCCTCCAGATAAAGGTCAAGGTACGAGCCGCCATAGCCATTGGTATCAGCATACAGGGTTTCATTGTATTCAATGGACAGGGCAATAGTGCTGTTCATTTCGCCGTCTCCATCCAGGTCGAAGCCCACATCAGCCTCCTTCACGCTCAGGTTTTGCCCATTGATATATTCCATATACTCCTCAGAAAGATATTTTGCCAACTGTGTCTGAAAATCTGAGCCAAACTCGTAATCAGTATCCATGTAATACTCAAATGCCAAAGCCATATCCGCCTCGTACAGAGAGGTGATGGCACTGTACGCGATGCATCCCCATGCACCATCGGACAAAGAGACCTCCTCGCCGTCGATGGTAACTGTTGTGGTATAGTTTCCATTCTCATTCAGATAGCAGCCGACAGCTCCTACCTCCTCCTGATAAGGATAGAAATCAGAATTATTTGAGGTCGCTGCAAACATAGCTGCATGAGCGCCTCCGCCGGAGCCGCCTGTTGAGACAAAGTAGTCCACGCTGCCCGGAAGGTTGCCAAGCAGAATATTATACTTTATAAAACGTACTGCAGCCTTCTGGTCAGACAGGCATGAAGGGGCATCGCCCGTATAATAGGCGCTTCCGTCCTCACCGACGGCTGTGTCCTGCTTACCTCGGTTACCGCATGAAACATTGATGTAACCCTCGGATGCATACGTGGTTGCGGCAGTGGTATTAGTGGAAGACGAATAACCCGCCGCACCGGTGTTAAGGATTACAGGCGCAGTAGCAGCTGTATAAATCTGACCGTTTGTACTGGTAATTTCCACATCATAATCAATGACCAGCGAACCGTTTACAGCCTCGGAGTAGCTGTCCGCCGTCACATCGGCTTCACCGTCTCCATCCGTGTCAATACCGGTAACATAACCGGCGGGAACGCAGACAGAAACTCCCTCCTCGTCTTCAATCTCCGGATATGCCACGGCAGAAACAATTGACATTACCCATGCATCCGCTCCTGAATCATAGCTCCATGTGTAGTCTGTGTTGTTTGCAAGATTCAGGGTTGCTTCGATATACTCTTTGTCAGACAATACCGTGTCTGCTTCCAGGACATCGGCAGTATCTCCGGATTCTATTGTCTCAGAAGCTGTTGACGCAGAATCCGGGGAAGTGCTGCCACAGGCAGTTAAGCATAAAAGCATTGCTGTTATACAAAAAAGTGCTGTTATTTTTTTCATCTGGAAATCCTCCTTGTTAATTTTTATTATAATATCACAAATACCTTGAAAAAAGCTTGAATTTTTACATCTTTTTTCAAGGTTTCTATGCTATATTATTTTTAACATGATACCACATTTCAGAGGAGGTTTCTGCAATGAAATTACTGTTGGTAGAGGACGAGCCGCGGATGGCGGATGCGCTTAAAGAGCTCCTGCATCAAGAGGGATATGAGGTAGATTGTTTTTTCCGCGGCGATGATGGCCTTATGGCAATATGCAGCGGACAGTATGAT
>JAJQGF010000045.1 GCA_021200695.1 Lachnospiraceae bacterium | reverse complement strand
CAGTCTCTACGGAACACCTGCTGAGAGTCTGTGCTACCGTTTTGCCCGTATTGACAGGGAGAAATTCGGAGACATTGAGAATGTAACAGATAAGGGATATTATACCAACTCATATCATATTGACGTACGTGAGCCGATTGATGCATTTACAAAATTTTCCATAGAAAGCGAATTCCAGAATAAATCGCTCGGCGGTGCTATTTCATATGTTGAGATTCCAAATCTTACGAATAATGTCACGGCTGTTGAGGAACTTATCAAGTATATTTACGATAATATACAGTATGGCGAGTTTAATACGAAATCCGATTATTGTCATGTATGCGGCTATGATGGGGAAATTGAGATAAATGATGACAATGAGTGGGAATGTCCGCAGTGTCACAACAAGGACCATTCCAAAATGAATGTCACAAGACGAACCTGCGGGTATCTTGGTGAAAATTTCTGGAATGCCGGAAAGACAAAGGAGATAAAGTCGAGGGTATTGCATCTATGAATTATGCTGTTATTAAAAAAACCGATGTCGCAAATGGCATAGGAATAAGGGTTTCACTTTTTGTAAGCGGCTGTACGCATCGCTGTAAGGGCTGCTTTAACAGTGAGGCATGGGATTTTGGATATGGCAGGGTTTACACGGAGGAGACAAAGAGGGAGATAATGGATGCCCTGAAGCATCCGTACATAAGAGGCTTCAGCATTCTGGGCGGAGAGCCTTTTGAGCCTGAGAACAGGCTTACCGTGCTTGATATTGCAAGGAGTGTGAGAGAGGCTTATCCGGATAAGGATGTGTGGTGCTACACAGGATACGATTATGAGAAGGAGCTTATGGAGTGGATTGCCGACGGCAGGACGGAGGTAAAGGAATTGCTCGAGCAGATAGATGTGCTGGTGGACGGTGAATTTATCGAGGAGAGGAAGAATTTAAGGCTTCCCTTCAGAGGTTCGGAGAATCAGAGGATTATTGATGTTAAGGCATCGCTTGCTTCAGGCAGGCTCATACTTCTTGATGCATTTACGTAACAGGTTTAAGCTTACAAAGCTTCTTGCTTATAAATTTTTCCAAAATGTTCTTGACAGCTAATAGATGTTAGAATATACTAACCTTGTGTTAATGAAAATCGGTATCAACATGACTTTACAAATGAACAGCGTGGAAGGAATGAGGGTGATGAGTATGCCGTTGTCAATGGCCACAGAAGGCGAAGAAAATGTCATAAAGAAGGTCGGGGGCAGGGAGGAAACGAGAAAGTTTCTTGAAAAGCTTGGTTTTGTGACGGGAGGTACCGTGACAGTCGTATCACAGATTAATGGCAGTCTTATAGTGAATGTTAAGGAATCAAGAGTTGCCATCGGCAGGGATATGGCTAATAAAATCATGGTCTGACGCATGAATAAGGTATCGCTTATATTCATGTCCGGATATAAAAAATTTAAGAAGGAGTATTTTATGAAAACATTGAGAGACGCTACTGTTGGTGAAACAGTAACAGTTAAAAAGCTGACCGGCGAAGGTCCGGTAAAAAGACGAATCATGGACATGGGAATAACCAGAGGCGTAGAGATTTATATCAGGAAGGTGGCGCCTTTAGGAGACCCTATTGAGGTTACGGTAAGAGGCTATGAGTTATCTCTCCGTAAGGCTGATGCTGAAATGATAGAGGTATAGAATTTTTTGCCAATAAGTTAGGCAAGACTAATAAAAGCTAGAAGGAACAAATAAACGATAGAAGCATAAAACTTATTTATTATGAAGAAGGAGCATTAAAATGGCTATTAAAATTGCACTTGCAGGTAATCCAAACTGCGGTAAAACAACATTGTTTAATGCATTGACCGGTTCCAATCAGTTTGTTGGAAACTGGCCCGGTGTGACAGTGGAGAAAAAGGAAGGCAAGCTAAAGGGCTACAAGGATGTGTCAATCATGGACCTTCCCGGAATATATTCATTATCTCCGTATACGCTTGAGGAGGTAGTGGCAAGAAATTATCTTATTAACGAAAGACCCGATGCCATTATAAACATTGTGGACGGTACGAATATTGAGAGAAACCTTTATCTTTCAACCCAGATTATTGAGCTTGGAATTCCGGTTGTCATGGCTGTAAATATGATTGACCTTGTAAATAAGAGCGGAGATGAGATTTATCTGGACAGACTTTCGGAAAAGCTTGGCTGTGAGGTAGTTGAAATTTTCGCACTCAAGGGAACTAATATAATGGAAGCGGCAAAAAAGGCTGTGGAGGCTGCAAGGAAGGCTGAGGCAATAAAACCCGTACATAGCTTCGCGGTTAATGTTGAAGAGGCAATCAGCGCGGCAGAGGCTAAGCTGCCGGGTGATATCGCAAAGGAGCAGAGAAGATTTTTTGCAATTAAGCTGCTTGAAAAGGATGATAAGATTGCCGACCTTATGACAGGTGTTCCGGATGTGTCGGCGGAGATTAGTGCGCTTGAGAATGCCTTTGATGACGATACTGAGAGTATTATCACAAATGAAAGATATACATATATTTCATCTATAATAAAGGATTGTTACAAAAAGAATGGTGAAAAGAGGCTTACTGTCTCTGATAAGATTGATAAAATCGTTACCAATCGTATTCTTGCACTTCCGATTTTTGCGATTGTAATGTTCCTTGTGTATTACATTGCAATGTCCACAGTTGGCGCTGCCGCTACGGACTGGGCTAATGACTGTCTGTTCGGAGACGGCTTCCATCTTTTTGGCATCGGCTCGTCTGCGTATGAGG
>JAJQGF010000077.1 GCA_021200695.1 Lachnospiraceae bacterium | reverse complement strand
GAGTGAGGTAGACCGTCTGGCAGCGAAGCTGTCTACTCTTGAGAAGGAAATAAACGGATACCACGATAAGAAGGACAGAATGAAGGACAGTGAATATTACAGAATCCGCAGTCAGGAGGATGAGCTTGAGGAGGGCATAAGCAAGCTTAAGGAAAGTGAAAATTATGCCGTGCTTATAAAGAAGGATTTGCGCAGGCTTGACGGCGAGAGGCATGCCTATGCGTACAGGCGCTCAGAGCTTAATACAATGCTGTCTAATTTCAGGGGAATGGCGGTTATATTTATAACGGCACTGATTCTGTGCGTACTGCTGCTTTTGGTGTTACAGCTTGTATTTGACATGAATACCTTTGTGGGCTATTTTTTATCTGTGGGTGCGGCGGCAATCGCGCTGACGGTGCTGTGTGTGAAGTTCACTGATGCGGACAGAGAGCTGAGGAGAGTTGAAAATACAATAAACAGACTGATACAGCTTCAGAATAAGGTGAAGATACGCTATGTCAATAACACACAGCTGCTTGAGTATCGTTACATGAAATACAATACTGACAGTGCGGCAAATCTTGAAAGGCTCTGGAAGCTTTACCAGCAGGAGAAGGAGGAACGCAAGCAGTATGCCGAGGCTGAGGCGAAAACCGAGTATTATCAGAAGCAGCTTGTGGCTAATCTTTCAAACTACAGAGTAAAAGACCCTGACAGGTGGATTCATCAGACAGCAGCGCTTCTTGACAAGAGGGAAATGGTAGAAATCAGACATAGTCTTATACTCAGAAGACAATCCCTCAGAAAGCAGCTCGATTACAATAATGAGGTGGCGGAGAACGCAAAAAAGGAAATTATGAAGGCTGTGGAGAAGTACCCTGTATATTCGGGGGAAATACTGAAAATGGTCGAGCTGTACGAGATGAATGAGTAGAAGCGTTATGGGTGAAGTGGAAAGTGCTGCTGAACATATTAAACAGAAGTAACTGAATATGCTAAAGTCAAATTCAGTTGATTTCTGCCTTACGGTAATATATAATGTTCACGGAAGCAATGAGCAGCGAAGCGGAAAGGCGGTAAACCATTGACCGATAATATTTACATACAGACAGAAATAGAAGATAAGTGCAGAGAAGAATGCGGTGTTTTCGGTGTATATGACTTTGACGGCGGAGATGTCGCGTCAACCATATATTATGCGCTGCTTGCACTGCAGCACAGAGGGCAGGAGAGCTGCGGCATTGCAGTCAGCGATACCAACGGACCAAAGGGCAGGGTGCTCAGCCATAAGGATATGGGACTTGTCAATAAGGCATTTACACCTGAGGCATTGGAGAAGCTGAAGGGTGATATAGGAGTGGGGCACACAAGATATTCAACGGCCGGAAGCTCTACAAGAGAGAATGCCCAGCCGCTTGTGCTGAATTATGTAAAGGGCACATTGGGGCTGGCTCACAATGGTAATCTGATAAATGCTCCTGAGATAAGACATGAGCTTGAGTATACAGGCGCTATTTTCCAGACGACTATCGATTCTGAGGTGATTGCGTACTGTATAGCAAGGGAGCGTCTGAAGACTGGGACTGTCGAGGAGGCAGTGGGGCGTGCTATGGACAGGATTAAGGGAGCTTATTCCCTTGTCATCATGTCTCCGAGAAAGCTTATCGGCGCAAGGGACCCATTCGGATTCAGACCGCTGTGCATAGGAAAGAGAGATAATGCATATCTGCTTGCGAGCGAGAGCTGTGCGCTTGATACAGTGGGAGCTACATTTATAAGGGATGTGCTTCCCGGAGAGATTGTCACCATATCTCCCGAGAACGGAATAGAGTCGGATATGAGTCATGCGCTTCCTAAGGATAAGGAGGCAAGATGCGTATTTGAGTATATATATTTTGCAAGGCCTGACAGCATAATAGATAATGTCAGCGTATATCATTCAAGGATTATGGCGGGGAAATTTCTTGCAATGGATTCTCCTGTTGACGCAGACCTTGTTGTGGGAGTTCCGGAGTCCGGAAACTGTGCCGCGCTTGGATATTCATTACAGTCGGGGATTCCATATGGAATGGCATTTATGAAGAATGCATATGTGGGAAGAACCTTTATAAAGCCGAAGCAGAAGAACCGTGAGAACAGTGTTCAGGTGAAGCTTAATCCTATACGTGAGGCTGTTGAGGGTAGACGTATAATTATGATAGATGATTCGATAGTCAGAGGAACCACCTCTGACCGTATAGTAAAGATGCTGCGTGAGGCAGGGGCCAAAGAGGTGCATATGAGAGTAAGCTCGCCGCCGTTTCTGTGGCCATGCTATTTTGGCACGGATGTTCCCGCAAGAGAGCAGCTTATCGCCTACAACAGGACGATTCCCCAGATAAGTGATATAATCGGTACTGACAGTTTGGATTATTTAAAAATAGAGCATCTTGAGGAGATAGCCGGAAACCTCGGTATTTGCAAGGGGTGCTTTACGGGAAATTATCCTGTCGACCCTCCCAGCGAGGACATACGCGGAGAATTTGAACAGTAAAAAGATACTATAAAAGGAGATAACGATAATGAGTACGGATGTGTATACCAGCCCTCTTTCAGAGAGGTATGCCAGCAGGGAAATGCAGTATATTTTTTCGCAGGATATGAAATTTAGAACATGGAGAAGGCTTTGGATTGCGCTTGCCGAGACGGAGAAGGAGCTTGGCCTGTCGCAGAACGGACAGCCTGTTATTACGGACGAGCAGATTGATGAGCTTAAGGCTCATGCCGAGGATATCAATTACGAGGTGGCAAGGGAGAGAGAAAAGGTGGTGCGCCATGACGTTATGAGTCATGTATATGCGTATGGTCAGCAGTGCCCTAAGGCAGCGGGCATTATCCATCTTGGCGCAACCTCATGCTATGTCGGTGACAACACGGATATAATTATAATGACAGAGGCTTTGAAGCTTGTTAAGAAAAAGCTTGTCAATGTGATGAGTGAGCTGGCAGCCTTTGCCGACAAATATAAGGAGCTTCCAACGCTTGCATTTACGCATTTCCAGCCTGCGCAGCCCACCACCGTCGGAAAGAGAGCCACGCTCTGGCTTCAGGAATTTGCCCTTGATTTAGAGGACCTTGAGCATGTTCTGGGCAGTATGAAGCTGCTTGGCTCAAAGGGCACGACCGGCACACAGGCATCCTTTCTTGAGCTTTTTAACGGAAATCAGGAGACAGTAGATAAAATAGACCCGATGATTGCACATAAGATGGGCTTTAAGGAATGTTACCCCGTGTCGGGGCAGACCTATTCAAGAAAGGTGGATACAAGGGTTGCAAATGTACTTGCGGGAATTGCAGCATCGGCACATAAGATGAGCAATGATATAAGACTGCTGCAGCATCTCAAGGAGGTTGAGGAGCCCTTTGAAAAGACTCAGATAGGCTCGTCTGCGATGGCCTACAAGCGAAATCCAATGAGAAGTGAGAGAATTGCGTCCCTTTCAAGATATGTAATGATAGATGCGCTTAACCCGGCTATTACCTCAGCCTCCCAATGGTTTGAGAGAACTCTCGATGATTCGGCGAACAAGAGGCTTTCAATTCCCGAGGGCTTTCTTGCTGTGGACGGAATACTTGACCTTTGCCTTAATGTTGTTGACGGACTTGTGGTATATCCTAAGGTTATTGAAAAGCATATGCTTGCAGAGCTTCCGTTTATGGCAACGGAGAATATTATGATGGATGCGGTAAAGGCGGGCGGCAACCGTCAGGAGCTGCACGAGCGTATCAGAGAGCTGTCAATGGAGGCGGGAAGAAATGTCAAGGTTGAGGGCCGCGACAATAATCTGCTTGAGCTTATTGCGGCAGAGCCTGCATTTAACATGACGCTTGATGACCTGAAGAAGACAATGGAGCCGTCGAGGTATGTGGGACGCTCCAGGGAGCAGGTGGAGGCCTTCTTAAATAATGTAATTAATCCTGTTCTTGATGCCAACAGGGAGCTGCTTGGCGTTAAGGCTGAAATTAATGTATAAGAGTCCGGCCTGATGTACATTTTATCCGTGTTGCCCGTTCATTTAATGATACATTAGCAAATGTTATATCTTGTATAAAATATATTGATTTTACTTATAAGGGAAATAATAGTATACTTTAAATGCGAATTGATACTGCCAGAGGCAAAGGAACGGAGGAAAATATGGTTAAAGCAGTTGTTGGAGCAAATTGGGGAGATGAAGGTAAGGGAAAGATTACCGATATGATGGCCGAAAATGCCGATATTATAGTGCGTTTTCAGGGAGGTGCAAATGCAGGGCATACTATTGTAAACAATTATGGCAAATTTGCGCTGCATACTCTTCCGTCAGGTGTATTCTACAGCCATACCACAAGTATTATAGGAAACGGCGTGGCGCTTAACATTCCGGTTCTGATAGATGAGCTAAAGGCTGTTACGGACAGAAATGTGCCTGAGCCAAAGCTGCTTGTGTCCGACAGGGCGCAGCTTGTTATGCCTTATCATATTTTGTTTGACCAATACGAGGAGGAGAGACTTGGAGGTAAATCCTTCGGCTCCACCAAATCGGGAATTGCTCCTTTTTATTCTGATAAATATGCAAAAACAGGTTTTCAGGTCAGTGAGCTTTTTGACGCAGAGCTTTTGAAGGAGAAGGTTGAGAGGGTGGTACAGACCAAGAATGTGCTGCTTGAGCATCTCTATCACA
Source organism: Lachnospiraceae bacterium (assembly GCA_021200695.1). Classification (GTDB taxonomy): domain Bacteria; phylum Bacillota; class Clostridia; order Lachnospirales; family Lachnospiraceae; genus Acetatifactor. Next base: position 7,942 of record JAJQGF010000077.1, on the reverse strand, counting down.
AGCCTCTTATTGACATGGACGAGCTTTTAGATACCCTTAACAGCTACAGGGATATGATTGCACCTTATGTGTGTGATACCTCCGCATTTCTTGACAAGGCGCTGAAGGAGGGAAAGACTGTACTGTTGGAGGGACAGCTTGGAACCTTAAAGGATCCTGACCACGGAATTTATCCCATGGTTACATCTTCGTCGACGCTTGCCGCTTATGGCGCTATAGGTGCAGGGATTCCTCCCTATGAGATAAAACAGATTGTAACGGTGTGCAAGGCATATTCCTCAGCTGTTGGCGCAGGCGCCTTTGTGTCTGAAATCTTCGGGGACGAGGCGGATGAACTGAGACGCAGAGGCGGTGATGGAGGAGAGTATGGTGCAACCACCGGAAGACCCAGAAGAATGGGCTGGTTTGACTGTGTTGCGTCAAAATACGGATGCCGTCTTCAGGGCACAACGGACGTGGCCTTCACTGTGCTTGACGTTTTGGGATATCTTGATGAGATTCCTGTCTGTGTGGGGTATGAGATTGACGGTGAGGTTACAACTGATTTTCCTGTCACATGTAAGCTTGAACATGCAAAGCCTGTGCTTGAGAGGCTTCCGGGCTGGAAATGTGATATACGCGGCATAAAAAATTATGATGAGCTTCCGGAAAACTGCCGCAGATATATTGAGTTTATCGAGGAGAGAATTGGGTATCCTATTACCATGGTCAGCAACGGACCGGGCAGAAGCGATATAATTTACAGGCAGTCGGCTCTTTCAAAATAATGGTAGCGGAAATATATGATAAGCAATTTTGAGTATGTAAAAGCATTTTATTATGTGGCTAAGACCGGCAGCGTTACAAAGGCTGCCGGAGAGCTGTCAATATCACAGCCCGCGGTAAGTCAGGCTATTAAGCAGCTTGAGTCAGGGCTTGGTGTTCGGCTCATACAGCGCGCCTCAAGAGGCATAAAGCTCACACGTGAAGGAAGTGAGCTTTTTTCTTATGTGGAAAAAGGCTATGAGGAGATGGAAAAGGGCTTTGAACGGGTTCAGAAGATGCAGAGCCTTGAGCTTGGGGAAATACGAATAGGCGCAAGCGACATGACACTGCAGTTCTATTTACTTCCGTATCTTGAAAAATTTCATGAGCTGTACCCGCAGATAAAGGTTGTGGTTACAAATGCGCCTACTCCTGAAACCCTGGATTATCTGAGGAAGGGAAGAATTGATTTCGGTATTATTTCAAGTCCCTTTCAGTGCGGGGATGATATAAAATCCGTTTCTGTAAAGGAAATCGAGGATGTGTTTGTGGCCGGGAGAAGATTCATATCTTATAAGAACAGAACGCTTGATTTTGCTGATTTGTCAGATATGCCGCTGATATTCCTTGAGGGTCATACCAGCACGGGAAATTATATGCGGGATTTTCTTCAAAGGAATGGCTGTGATGTGAGACCCGAGTTTGAGCTTGCCACCAGCGACATGATAGTGCAGTTTGCGCTGAGAAGCCTGGGCGTGGGATGCGTTATGAGGGATTTTGCAAAGGGATATATTGACAGCGGTCAGCTTTTTGAACTCAGATTTAACAAGATGATTCCTAAAAGGAATATCTGTGTAGTAAAAGCGGCAAGACAGGAGCTGCCTGCGGCTGCCGCAAAAATCTTTGAGATAATGAATATCTAAAGGGAGATGATTATATAATTAAAAAAACAGAACGGACATATATAGCAATCGACCTTAAATCCTTTTATGCTTCAGTTGAGTGCAGGGAGCGTAACCGCAATCCTCTGACAACAAATCTTGTGGTGGCGGACGAGAGCCGGACGGAAAAAACAATTTGTCTTGCAGTTTCACCATCTCTTAAGAGCTATGGAATACCGGGCCGGCCGCGGCTTTTTGAGGTGATTCAGAGAGTTGGTGAGGCAAACAGCCTCCGCAGGCGTAAAGCTCCGGGAGGGATATTTACAGGCTCGTCAGATGACAATGAAGAATTGAAGAAAAACCCGGCGCTATCGATAGACTATATTGTCGCGCCTCCCCGTATGGCCTGCTATATGGAGTACAGCACGAGGATTTATGATATTTATCTGAAATACATTGCGCCGGAGGATATTCACATTTATTCCATAGACGAGGTATTTATAGATGTGAGCGCGTATCTTGCAACGTACAATATGACTGCGCGTGAGCTTGCGGTTACGATGATACAGGAGGTTTTACAGACTACAGGTATAACGGCAACGGCGGGAATCGGGACAAATCTGTATCTTTGCAAGATTGCAATGGATATAGTGGCAAAGCATATCGAGCCGGATAATAACGGAGTGCGTATTGCTGAGCTTGACGAAATGTCCTATCGGAAATTATTATGGGACCACAGACCAATTACTGACTTTTGGAGGGTTGGCAGGGGCTATGCAAGGAAGCTTGAGGAGAATGGACTTTATACGATGGGAGATGTCGCAAGGTGCTCCGTTGGCAGGGCTGACGAATTTTATAACGAGGAGCTTCTCTATAAGCTTTTTGGGATAAATGCTGAGCTTTTAATCGACCATGCATGGGGCTATGAGCCCTGTACAATGAAGGAAATCAAGGCCTATAAGCCGGAAAGCAACAGTATAAGCTCCGGGCAGGTACTCCACTGTCCCTATGATTTTGAGGGGGCAAGGCTGGTTGTAAGGGAAATGGCAGACCTTATGGCACTTGATTTGGTGGATAAAGGGCTTGTGACGGACCAGCTTGTACTCACGATTGGATATGATGTTGAAAATCTGACAGACATAAACCGGAGAAAAAGCTATAAGGGCGACATTACGACTGACCGTTACGGACGAAGCGTTCCCAGGCATGCTCACGGAACAACGAATTTAAAAAGGCAGACGTCATCTTCGGGGATTATCACTGATGCGGTCATGGAGCTTTACGACAGGATTGTAGACAGGGCTTTGCTTATCAGGAGAATAAATATTGCGGCAAATAAGCTTGTAGATGAAGCCTCCGTGAAGCATAAGGAGGAGTATCGGCAGCTGGAGCTTTTTACCGACTACGAAGCGTTATGGCAGCAGCAGGCCGAGGAGGAAGCGGCATTAGAGCGTGAAAAGCGTATGCAGAAGGCTGTACTTGACATTAAAAAGAAATTTGGCAGGAATGCCATTTTGAAGGGAATGAATCTTCAGGAGGGAGCAACGGCAAAAGACAGAAATTCCCAGATTGGAGGGCATAAGGCTTAAAAACAGCAGTTTGCAGGAGGAACAGTAATGGTCGGCGATAAAAACAGTCATGCATATGATGATATTATAAATCTTCCAAATCCGACTTCACAAAATCACCCCCGTATGCCGCTCCGTGACAGAGCCGCGCAGTTTTCACCCTTTGCGGCGCTCACAGGATATAATGCGGCGATTGAGGAGACCGCACGTCTGACCGACGAAAGGCAGGAGCCCGATGAAGATGTGCTGGCGGAGCTTGACGAGCAGTTAAATATTATCAGCACAGCCACAGAGCGGACGGTAACAATTACCTATTTTGTGCCTGACGGCAGAAAATCCGGCGGGGCTTATGTCTCAAAATCCGGCGTTGTAAAGAGGATAGACAGGTATGAGCATGCGCTTATAATGGATGATAATACTGTCATACCGGTTGATAGGATAAGCAAAATTTATGATGGCAAAATTGGAAGCTAAATTGAAATGAAGGAGCATTGACTTTTAACCCCTGTTGTGCTAGAATACGATAAACCGATGAGGAAGAGTAAGTAGGTTTCATCCCTTTTTCTTCAGAGAGCTGCCGGCGGTGTGATGGCAGTGGAAAATATGGAATCGAATGGACTTCCGAGGGCAACCGGAACGGATATTTTAACATATCCAAGTATGTGCGCCGGGGCGGCTTCCCCGTAAACAAAACCGGCATATGTCAGTATGCATTGAGAGGACGCACACCAGAATTGCGTCAAGCCGGGTGGCACCGCAGGAATACTTCATCCTGTCCCAGCATTGTCTGAGGGACGGGATTTTTTTTGTCTGTCGGACATGAAGCTATATAAACATTTAAAAATGTAAAGGAGAATGTTATGAAAAAATTTATTTCCATGTTACTTTCTGTAATGCTAATCTTAAGTCTCACCGCATGTGGCAGTGATGCCGGCAATACGGCGGCAGACAGCGCCTCTGACACCGATGGAGGCAACTCGGCGGTAAATGAAGATGCGGCAACCTATTCCGTAGGAATATGCAATTATGTGGACGATGCATCACTCAACCAGATTGTAGACAATATTGAGAGCCGCCTTAAAGAGCTCGGAGATGAGAACGGTATAACCTTCGAGATTGCATATGATAACTGCAATGCGGATGCCAATGTAATGTCACAGATTATAGCAAATTTTGAAGCGGATGATGTGGATTTGATGGTTGGTGTTGCAACACCTGTAGCTATGACGATGCAGTCGGCTACTGAGGAGAGCCAGACACCTGTTGTCTTTGCTGCTGTATCCGACCCCGTATCAGCAGGTCTGGTCGCTTCCCTTGAGGCTCCCGGAAGTAATATTACCGGTACATCAGACTATCTTGATACCGATGCTATTATGAATCTTATATTTGCGGCAAATCCCGATGCGGATAAGATTGGTCTTCTCTATGATATGGGTCAGGATTCATCCACAACGGCAATAGCTCAGGCAAAGGCATATCTTGATGAAAAGGGTGTCGCATATGTTGAGCGTACCGGTACCAATGTAGATGAGGTTATGCTGGCGGCGGAGGCGCTTATCGCTGATGAGGTCGATGCCATATTCACACCAAGCGACAACACTATTATGAACGCACAGCTTTCCATCTATGAGACATTGACCGAGGCCGGAATTCCCCAATACACGGGTGCAGATTCGTTTGCATTAAACGGAGCATTCCTCGGATATGGAGTTGACTATGCCAATCTTGGTGTAGAGACGGCAGACATGATATATGATATTCTGGTAAACGGAAGCTCTCCTGCCGTGACTGCAGTTAAAACCTTCGATAACGGTACGGCGACGATAAACACTGAGACCTGTGAGGCGCTTGGCTTTGATTTTGATGAGATTTCTGCCTTGTTTGCCCCTTACTGCACTAAGGTGGAGAGTATAACCACAGCTGAAAGCTTTGATGAGGTGAAGTAATTATGTTAACGTCTTTTCTCGGTCTTGCGCAGACAGCGCTGGAGCTTGGCTTAATCAGCTCCCTAACCGTGCTTGCATTGTTTTTAAGCTATTCAATGCTTAATGTATGCGACTTGTCCACTGACGGCTGCTTTACTCTGGGCGCGGCCGTCGGGGCGGCGGTCGCGATTGCCGGCCACCCTTATCTGTCTGTTCCGGCGGCAATGGGAGCCGGAATCCTGTCAGGATTTGTAACGGCAGTGCTTCAGACCAAAATGGGTGTCGACAGTCTGCTTGCGGGAATTATTGTAAATACGGCGCTGTATTCTATAAATATTGCGGTCATGGGCAATTCATCCCTGCTCAATATGAATAAGACTGAGACGGTTTTTACTAAAGCGAAGGAGCTTTTGGAGGGAGGTCCTCTGAGCGGTCAATATAAGGTAATTGTAGCTCTTGCGGCGGTAGCGATGGTAATTTTGTTTTTGTCATTGTTTCTGAGAACGCGTCTTGGTCTGGCTATACGCGCTACAGGAAACAACCCGGATATGGTGCGCTCGTCCTCCATAAATCCTGTGTTTACAACTATCGTTGGGCTTTGTATTGCAAATGCCTTTACGGGACTCTCGGGCTGTCTGCTGGCTCAGTCGCAGAAGTCCGTGAACATTGATATAGGCTCAGGTATGGTGACGATTGCGCTTGCATCCCTGCTTATCGGTAATTCCTTTACCGGAAGGGGCAAAATTCCGACACGCGCTGTCGGAGCAGTATTGGGTGCTTTTATTTTCAGGCTCGTGTATACTATTGCGCTTCGTTTTAATATGCCCGCATTTATGCTTAAGCTTGTCTCCTCAACAATAGTTGTAATAGCAATATCCGGTCCGTATTTGAAGAAACAGCTTCCGATGATAAAGAGGCGGATGTCACACAGGTCAGGACGCTTACGCGCTGACGAATACGCGCAGAAATGAGGTAAATATGCTTAAGATATCACATATTTCAAAAACCTTTAATCCGGGAACGGTCAATGCCAAGACAGCGTTAAATGACTTGTCACTTACGGTTAATGATGGAGATTTTGTGTCAATAATAGGCGCAAACGGGGCCGGAAAGTCTACGCTTTTTAATGCGGTTGCAGGAAGCTTTTATACCGACAGCGGTTCGATTGTGCTGGATGATATTGACATTACTCTGATGCCTGAGCATGAGAGGGCGCGCATTATAGGAAGACTTTTTCAGGACCCTATGTGCGGCAGCGCTCCCGGGATGACTATTGAGGAAAACCTTGCATTGGCTGCGGGACATGGAGGCTGGCTTTCGGTGCTTTCCAGAGAGGATAAAAAGCTTTTCAGGGAAAAGCTTTCCCTGTTGGGAATGGGGCTGGAGGACAGAATGCAGCAGCCGGTGGGGCTATTATCAGGAGGACAGAGACAGGCGCTTACGCTGATGATGGCGACAATAAATCCGCCCAGGCTGTTGCTTCTGGATGAGCATACGGCGGCGCTTGACCCGTCGACGGCGGATAAGGTGCTTGAGCTGACGCGCAATATTGTAATTGAAGCAAAGCTTACATGCCTAATGGTAACCCACAATATGCAGTCGGCATTGGAATTGGGCAACAGGACGCTGATGATGGATGCCGGCAGCATAATATATGATGTGGCCGGTGAGGAGAGGTCAAAGCTGCAGGTGTCGGATTTGCTTGTGCTTTTTAAGGAGGCATCAGGCAGGGTATTAGATAACGACAGGATGCTGTTGTCATAATTGACAGGATAAAAAATTTTTATACGGACATAAAAATTGTCCTCCCGCATAGTATTTATAATAATTCTATGCGGGAGGCTTTTATGTTTGAGGATATGGAGTATAAAATAGCGGGCAGGACAAAGTCGATACTTATAGTAGCGTTTCTTGCGCTTATAATATGGCAGTATACTGACGGGCATCCTTTTGTGGAGACCGCAGGTACGGCTCCGGAGGGTGCAGTGCTGTTTTCAGCTTATGTTAAATGGTGCTTTGAGCGGCTGCTACGAGTTTTCTGAGTATTTTTCTTCACAGTATTTACAGCGGTAAATTTCCTTAGCCTCATCTGAAAGTACGAAAATATGCGGAAGACCCTGCTCAATTGAGGTTATGCAGCGCGGGTTGTGGCATTTGATTACATTTTTTATCTGCTTTGGCAGCACCAATACCTTTTTTTCAACAATATCACCGTTTTTGATTACGTTAACGGTAATGTTATGGTCTATGAAGGCAAGGACATCCAGGTCAAGAGTGTTGATATCGCATTCAACCTTCAGGATATCCTTTTTTCCCATTTTCTCACTGCGGGCATTTTTAATAATTGCAACGGTGCAGTCCTGCTTGTCGAGCTGCAGATGCTCATACAGACTCAGGCTTCTTCCTGCCTTAATATGGTCGAGTACAAAGCCCTCTTCAATTTTTCCTACATTTAACATGCTCAAACCAACCTTTCATATTTTTTAAACAGTTATATCAAGAAGCGTCATAATAAGTGCCATCCTGACATACACACCATACTGAGCCTGCCTGAAATAAGCGGCTCTGGGGTCATCATCCACCTCCACGGAGATTTCGTTTACTCTGGGCAGCGGATGCAGTACCAGCATGTCTTTTTTTGCGAGCTTCATTTTAATCGGGTCAAGGATGTAAAAGTCCTTTAAGCGTATATAGTCCTCCTCGTTAAAAAATCGCTCCTTTTGTACGCGCGTCATGTAGAGCAGGTCAAGTTCAGGCATCACATCCTCCAGTCGGATGACTTCATCATAGGGTATATTTTTTTCCCTGAGCATGTCTGTAATAT
>JAJQGF010000093.1 GCA_021200695.1 Lachnospiraceae bacterium | reverse complement strand
TATAAACGGTTGCCTAATTCCACGGCTTTATGTTAAAATACTCTTTGCGAACAGGAGGTAAAAGCAGTATGACCACATGGCAGATTGTTTTATTAATTATACTAGCTGTGCTTATCATAGCAGTTGCAGTAATTGTAATCCTTGGGAAAAAAATGCAGAAAAAACAGGCAGAGCAGCAGGAAATTATTGATGCAAACAGGCAGAGCATGTCAATGCTCGTTATTGACAAGAAGCGGATGAAGCTGAAGGATGCGGGTCTGCCGCAGGCTGTAATGGCGCAGGCGCCTAAGATGATGCGCCGTGCAAAGCTGCCGATAGTAAAGGTAAAGGTCGGTCCTCAGATTATGTCTCTTATCAGCGATGAAAAGATTTTTGATGACATTCCCGTGAGAAAGGAAGTCAAGGCAGTGATAAGCGGAATATACATAGTCGAGGTGCGCGGTCTGCATGGCAAGACCGAGACCAAACCTGTAAAGAAGAAGGGACGCTTTAGGAGGGCTCTTGAAAAGGCTCAGGAGAAAGCCGGCGCAAAGCCCATAAAATAACCTTTTTAAAACAATTTTTTTCAGGAAGAAAAACGGATATCTGTTCATAGACAGTTATCCGTTTTATTATCTGTTTTCTATTTTTATCTCTATACAGTTATCCGACTGATGTGAGCCATTTATTTCAAGAGAATAGCTTATCTTAATTACTATCCGCTCCCCGCTCTCACTCAATTCCATGCTGTGAGTATCCGTTCCAAGAAGAACCGTACCATATGGCATGCCATACTCAGCCATATTTTTCCTTCCCTCTTCAAATACCATATGCGTTGACACATTCCCCTGTCTGCTAATCTCAAGATAATTTTTCTTAAATTTGATTCTGCTTTTTATCGGCTCCTCAAAGCCCTCGCCTTGCTCCTCATATATGACAAAACGGCTTCCGCCCTTATCATAATATTGCGCCTCCGCCGCTGTCTCAATCCTGTCTGTTCCGGAGGCACCCATTTGAATTCCAACTATATTTAGTTTTACATCTCTGTTCATTATAGTCCTCCGCACCAGGCTTTTACATTATACTTATATCCGGGCTAATCCTTTGATATTTCCGCTATAACAGAAAGGAGCCTGCTGCGCGGATGTATATATTCTGTGCCAGCCCGCAATATATCACTATACAGCTCGACGCCGCTGCTTCCGTCGGCAGAAGCAACCTGCCTCCCTGCTTCATCAACTATCCTACAGGTATCTGATGTTAATGTAAATTCCGGATAAATAATGCCCCACCAGCCAAGCGCCGCACATATCCACGCTAAAAGCTTAATTTTTGCCCTATTATTCATAAATACTTCCTTTCCGAAGAAAAATTTTTTCTGTCGGATAAAGTATTGGCAAATATTGGAATATTATTCAGAAAGTCTGTTTTTTCTGTTTTCCTGCTCTTTGCGTATCTGCATTATAATTGTATTCTTTTGATTATCTATATGCATTTTAGCTGCTTCACAGGCAGTTTCCTTATCCTTTTTTACAATGCTTTCATATATTATGCGGTGCTCATCCACCAGTCTGCCATGCTGTGTCGAATCCTTGATATACTCAAAACGGTAACGGTACATCTGTTCCGACAGATTATTTACAAGCTGGACAAGCCGCCTGTTTCCGGTAGCCTGTACAATTATGTCATGCAGCTCAACATCCGCCTTTGCAATCTTTTTTGCTTCCTTTGTCTTAACCGCCTGTTCAAATGCATCACAGGCTGCCTTCAGCAGCTCAAGCTCCTCCTTTGTAATGCGGTCGCAGGCAAGCTCTACACACAGAGCATCCATCGCCCTGCGCACCTCCAGAACATCATTCATGCTCTTTTCAGTAATCTGCGCCACCTCTGCGCCGCGCCTCGGTATCATTGTAACAAGTCCCTCAAGCTCAAGCTTTCTTATAGCCTCTCTTATGGGTGTGCGGCTCACACCCAGCCTGTTTGCAAGATGTATCTCCATAAGCCTCTCACCCGGCTTAAGCTCTCCTGTAAGAATTGCCTGTCTCAGTGTATTAAAAACAACATCCCTGAGCGGTAAAAATTCATTTGAATTCACCTGTAAATTATCCTGCATTGTGCACCTCCTGCCTAAAATCCGTTATAAAGGTCTGCGCTGCAAACCCATACTCGCCAAGCTTTCTAAGCGCAGTCCCGGCATCAGCCCGGTCACCATATATTCCAAAAACCGCAGGACCACTGCCGCTCATCAGACTCCCCATTGCACCCGACTCAAGCATAATCCGTTTTATGTCATTTATGATTGGATATTCAGGCACGGTCACTGACTCAAGGACATTTCCCAGACGGCTGACAATTCCCTCAAGACTCCCCTCTGATATTGCTTTTACCATGCCGTCTATATCGGGATGCTCATAAGTCTCCAGGTCATCGAGCCGTTGATACACATACTTAGTCGACACATTTATCGCAGGCTTTGCCACAAGCAAAACACACTGAGGTGCTTCGTCGAGAGCCGTAAGTCTCTCTCCTATTCCTTCGGCAAGCGCCGTACCTCCCATCACACAATATGGGACATCTGCGCCGAGCTTCAGACCCATATTCTTAAGCTCAGCCTCCGTACAGCCAAGTCTGAACATTTCATTAATTCCCTTGAGCGCAGCGGCAGCGTCAGCACTTCCTCCGGCCATTCCTGCTGCAACCGGTATACTTTTTTTTAGCCTTATTCTTATACCGGAGGTTATCTTATATAGGTCAAATAAAAGCCTTGCCCCAATGTAAATAAGATTGTCACTGCCT
>JAJQGF010000234.1 GCA_021200695.1 Lachnospiraceae bacterium | reverse complement strand
CTGCCGGCTCGCTCAAGGAGGCTAGAAAGCTAATCAAGCCGGTGGTAAAGGAGCTCAAGGCGAGATTTGGATATGATATTTACAGCACTGAGGAGGATACCACGCTGGAAAAATCCGTCGTAGAGCTGCTTCAGGCTAATAAGCTTAACGTCACATCCGCAGAGTCCTGCACGGGTGGAATGCTTTCCGCAAGACTTATAAATGTACCGGGAGCGTCGGACATATTTAAGGCGGGCTTTGTGACATATTCAAACAAGGCAAAGAGGAAATTTCTCGGTGTAAAAAAGAGCACCCTGCAAAAATACGGCGCGGTAAGCAGGCAGACTGCTGAGGAGATGGCAAAAGGAGCCGCTTTTGTGAATAAGGCGGATGTAGCTGTTGCCATAACGGGCATAGCAGGTCCTGACGGAGGCAGTGAGGAAAAGCCTGTGGGACTTGTGTATATTGGCTGCAGTGTGAAGGGCAGCGTTACTGTCAAAGAGTATCATTTCAGGGGAAACCGCACGAAGATAAGGGAATCCGCCACGTCTGCTGCGTTGATACTTATGAGAAGCTGTGTGCTTGAATATTACAGCAGAGTGACATTTGGAAAATAGGCTTAACAGATAAATAGTCATAGATAAATGTATCATAAATACTTGCCATCGGCTGATATTTGTGATACATTTTTTTATGCGGAGGCTGTATTCTTTCCGTATCTGAAAATCAGGCATTTCGCCGCTTATTTCGGATGTGTACAGACAAAAAAGGAATGGAGGGATGCCATTGAGAGAGTATTAATGGACTTATAATAATGTAATATATTAAAATAAAGCATTGACAAAAGCGAACAAATGTTTTACTCTATTATAAACAGAACATTTGTTCCTTTAAGAAAAGGAGATTTTTATGGAAAAAGATGAAAAGCAAAAAGCATTAGATGCGGCTCTGAGCCAGATTGAAAAGCAGTATGGCAAGGGGACGGTTATGAGGCTGGGTGACCCTTCGGCGCAGATGAATGTGGAGACAATACCTACCGGCTCACTCAGTCTTGATATAGCTCTGGGGCTTGGAGGAATCCCAAAGGGGAGAATTGTGGAGATATACGGGCCTGAATCAAGCGGTAAGACCACGGTTACTCTGCATATGATAGCTGAGGTGCAGAAGAGGGGCGGAATTGCGGGCTTTATTGATGCCGAGCATGCCCTGGACCCGGTTTATGCCAGAAATATAGGCGTTGATATAGATAATCTGTATATTTCACAGCCTGACAACGGAGAGCAGGCTTTGGAGATTACCGAGACGATGGTGCGTTCGGGAGCCATTGATATTGTGGTTGTGGATTCGGTGGCGGCGCTTGTTCCAAAGGCCGAGATAGACGGCGATATGGGTGACGCTCATGTCGGACTTCAGGCGAGGCTCATGTCGCAGGCGCTCAGAAAGCTCACAGCAGTCATAAGCAAATCAAACTGTACCGTGGTGTTTATAAACCAGCTCCGCGAAAAGGTGGGAATCCTGTTTGGAAATCCTGAGACCACCACAGGCGGAAGGGCGCTTAAGTTTTATTCATCAGTGCGCCTTGATGTAAGAAGAATAGAATCGCTTAAGCAGGGAGGAGAGGTCATAGGAAACCGCACCCGTGTAAAGGTTGTAAAGAATAAAATCGCACCGCCATTTAAGGAGGCGGAATTTGATATTATGTTTGGTGAGGGAATATCAATGGTCGGAGATGTTCTTGACCTTGCTGCAGAGAATAATATTGTTGTCAAGTCGGGCGCATGGTACGCATATGAGGGCAACAAGATTGGTCAGGGAAGAGAGAATGCAAAGCAGTACCTTAAAGACAATCCTGCAATATGCGATGAAATTGTAAAAAAGGTGCGCACCCATTTTGGCCTTGACAAAGCGGAAGAGACAGCACCTGAGGAGACTGCCGCAGGGAAAGGCGCCAAAAAGGCTTCTTTGGCGGATACAGAATAAAAGGATATCAGGAAAAGTAAGTGTGTGGATATATGACGATAACTCGTATTGAAGAGTTTGGTAAGAACAGGAATAAAATATATATTGAGGGTGGGCCGACTTTTGTCCTGTACAGGGGTGAGCTGCGGATGCTCGATATACATGAGGGCGAAGAAATTTCCGAAGCAGCTTATGCAAGGATATTTAATGAAATTCTGCCTAAGAGAGCCAGACTCAGGGCTCTGAATTTGTTAAAGAGCAGGGAGTATACGTCATATGAGCTTAAAAAGAAGCTGAGAGACGGATATTATCCGGAGAATATAATTGATGAGGCTGTCGGGTATGCCGCAGACTATAGGTATATTGACGATTTGAGATATGCTGTCGATTATATTACCTCGCATGAAGCTTCAAGAAGCCGCAGGAGAATAGAGCATGACCTGATGAACAGGGGCATAACGCCGGATATGCTTGAACACGCATGGCTTATATGGGAGGAAAAGGGCGGCATTCAGGATGAGCAGGGCATGATAAAAAGGCTTTTGGAAAAAAGGCATTATGACCCGCAGACAGATGATATCAGGGAAAAACGGAGGACATACGCATTTCTCATAAGAAAGGGCTTTAATGATGATGCAGTGAGAAGAGCAATGAAGGCAACATTATAGTCACAAATGTTCAAAATGTTCAAAAAATTCAACTATTTTTGGAGGATTATTTACTTATACTTGACATAACTTTAAATTAAATTTAAAATTTAAGTGTTGTAAATTGCTTGTTAGCATGTTTTGATTATACACATTCTATATATGTACAATGAAAACTTAATAAGGAGGT
>JAJQGF010000011.1 GCA_021200695.1 Lachnospiraceae bacterium | reverse complement strand
TATATATACACGGATGGAAGCTTTGACCTGCAGATAACCGTTTCCTTTATAATTACCTTTGCACTGTCACTTCTTGTAACATATCTGGAGAGCTATATTAATTTTATTATAGTGAACAGAAGCAGCGCAGGACACATTCCTGCAGCGGAAATATTTATGTCAGGCTCATTTATGGCGGTGGGCTGTGTTGTAATGTTTGTCCTTGTACTGCTTGCCACCTCGGGTATAGGCTGGCTTCAGACAATACTTAAGGGTGCAGGCAGTGTTGTGGCTGCTGTTCTCAGAATTATATTTTCAATGATAGGTACTGATGAGAGCAGTGACTTTGTCGATGATACCCATGTTGAGGGTGGTATGGCATCGGATATAATATATGACAGCGAGCCTGCTTTAATCTGGGAAATCCTTACGGTAATCTCAGTAATTTTTATTGCTGCCGCATTTATATATCTGCTTTTCCGCACTTTTAAATGGCTTTATCTGTTTATCAGAGAGCGCATGCAGTATAAAGTGCCTGTAGGGGATGACAATTCCTTTGAAGCTGTTATGGAGGTGCGGGAGAAATATAAGGCTGTGGAAAAAAGTTCCGGAAAAAACAGAAATTTTCTAAAAAACCTCTTTAGGAATTTTTCTGCCAACGAAAAAATAAGAAGACTTTATAAAAAGCATGTATTAAAATACAGCAATGACTTACAGGGCGGAAGGCTTAAAGAGGCTGACCTTAACAGACCTGAGTTTATTACTGCCGGTGAATGGGGCAGGGCATTAGGAAAGCCCGTAATCTCCGAAATATATGACAGGGCAAGATATTCTGATACAGAATGTACCACAGATGATTATAAGCTTATGAAGCAGGTTATAAATAATCACAGCCCCCAAATTAACGCAGATTAAATTTAAAAGGAATCTTAGAAATGTTTGAAAATGAAAAGCTTGCATTGTCGGACGATATACTTATGCAGATTGAAAAACCTGCCAGGTATATCGGTCACGAGGTCAATGCCGTAATAAAGGACAAATCAAAAATAAGCATTCGTTTTGCAATGTGCTTTCCCGATGTATATGAAATAGGTATGTCACATCTGGGTATACAGATATTGTATGCCATGTTTAATGATATGGAGGATGTCTGGTGTGAAAGAGTCTATTCACCGTGGGTTGATTTAGATGCAATCATGCGCAGGGAGGGTATACCACTTTTTGCATTGGAGTCTCAGGAGCCCATAAAAGAATTTGACTTCCTGGGAATAACTATACAATATGAAATGTGCTATACAAATATTCTTCAGATACTTGATTTGGCACAGCTTCCTCTTATTGCGAGGGATAGGGGAAATGATTGTCCTATTGTTATAGGAGGAGGACCCTGCACATATAATCCCGAGCCCATTGCCGATTTTTTTGACATGTTCTATATAGGAGAGGGCGAAACAATGTACGCAGCCCTTTTAGAGCTATATAAAAGCTGCAGAAGTGAGGGTCTTGACAGAGTTGAATTTCTGCGCAGAGCTGCACACCTTCCGGGTATATATGTACCAATGTTTTATGAGCCGGACTACAATGAGGATGGTACACTGAAGTCCTTTACCCCGATTGAAAAGGGAATTCCCGAAAAGATTACCAAAGAAATTGTCACTGATTTAAGCAGCGCTGTTTATCCGTTAAAGCCTGTGGTTCCATATATTAAGGTTACTCAGGACAGAGTTGTATTGGAGATACAGCGCGGCTGCATAAGAGGCTGCAGATTTTGTCAGGCAGGTCAGCTCTACAGACCAATTCGCGAGCGTGATGTTGACAGGCTGAAAGAATATGCGGTAGAAATGCTCAAAAATACCGGGCATGAAGAAATTTCCCTGAGTTCACTCAGCTCAAGCGATTACAGCAGGCTTCAGGAGCTTATAGATTTTCTGATTGACGAATGCGACAGCAGACATATAAATATATCGCTTCCTTCACTTCGTATAGACGCGTTTTCGCTTGATGTTATGAGCAAGGTTCAGGATATCAGGAAATCAAGTCTTACATTTGCACCTGAGGCAGGAAGCCAAAGGCTTAGAAATGTGATAAATAAAGGACTTACCGAGGAGGATATCATACGGGGAGCCACAATGGCCTTTGAGGGTGGCTGGACAAGAGTCAAGCTTTATTTCATGCTGGGACAGCCCACGGAGACTGAGGAGGATATCAGGGGAATTGCAGAGCTTTCAAACAAAATTGCCGCCGTATTTTTTGATGTTGTGCCAAAGGAAAAGAGGGTGAACGGCAGGGTTCAGATTGTTGCAAGCACCTCGTTCTTCGTACCTAAGCCATTTACACCATTTCAATGGGCCAGACAGTGTACAAAAGAGGAATTTGTTGAGAAGGCATATCTTACAAGGAATGCAATAAAGGAGCAGCTTAATCAGAAAAGTATCAAGTATAATTGGCACGAGGCTGATGTAAGCGTTCTTGAGGGTGTGCTGGCAAGAGGAGACCGCAGAGTTGGCAGGGTTTTGCTTTCAGCATATAAGAAGGGCTGCTTCTATGATGCATGGAGTGAATATTTTAATAATACTGCGTGGATGGAAGCATTTGCAGAATGCGGAATTGAACCGGAATTTTATGCAAACAGAGAGCGGGAGACTGATGAGCTTCTGCCATGGGATTTTATCGACTGCGGAGTAACAAAGGAATTCCTCAAAAGAGAATGGATTAAATGTAAAAATGAGGAAACATCAAAAAACTGAAGACTACAGTGTCAGGCATGCGGCGCAAACCGTTTTGGATGCGGAATCTGCTTT
>JAJQGF010000167.1 GCA_021200695.1 Lachnospiraceae bacterium | reverse complement strand
AGAGCAGCTGATTTGTAATCAGCAGGTTATCGGTTCGAGTCCGATCATCGGCTTTTGGAATGAAGGTTCCATATGGGTGGATTCCCGAGTGGCCAAAGGGGACAGACTGTAAATCTGCTGCAATATGCTTCGGTGGTTCGAATCCACCTCCACCCACTTCCGTACAGATGAATATTTCTGTCGGAAATGGATATATTATAATAATTGAATAGCGCGGGGTGGAGCAGTCTGGAAGCTCGTCGGGCTCATAACCCGAAGGTCATAGGTTCAAATCCTGTCCCCGCTACTCAAGGTTTGCAGGACTCTCTGCAAACCTTAAAATGCCCAGATAGCTCAGTTGGTAGAGCAGAGGACTGAAAATCCTCGTGTCGTTGGTTCGATTCCGACTTTGGGCATTTTTTATATTTAAGGATATGGGGTATTAGCTCAGTTGGTAGAGCACTTGACTTTTAATCAAGTTGTCGGGGGTTCAAATCCCCCATGCCTCATTGTAAGAGCACAGGGCAATGCAAAAGCATAGAACAATGCAAACGCTTATAAGGCGGAATTCATAAAGTCAACGGGCGTTAAAGTATGCGATTAAGGCACTAACCTAAAGATTAGTGTCTTTTTTGTGACTTTTAAGAATTTATTCTATTTTTTCACTTCATATAATGTTATAATGTTCGCGAAAGCATTGATGAGTAAAAGAGGATAAGCTGATTTGTATAGAAATGGAAGAATAGTACGTGCAGGGAAGCGCACTGCAAAGGCCAGAGAGCGTTGGATAAATAAATACGAAAGAGTCCGTGAGGTAAACCGACAGATAAGAGATGCAGCTCCGGATATATTGCATTCCGCGAATTTTAATCTTACTAAGGCTCACCTTCAGCATGGAAATGTTACGGTAAATGCCCATTGTCTCAATGTAGCAAAGTACAGCGTTGCGTTATGCCACAGGCTCCATATCAGCTGTAGTGAGACAGAGCTTATAAGGGGCGCGCTTCTGCATGACTATTTTTTGTATGATTGGCATGATAATAATCATATAAGTCCGCTTCATCTTCACGGCTTTTATCATCCGGGAAGAGCCCTTCGAAATGCTGACAGGGAATACAGGCTTACAGAGATAGAGAGGGAAATAATCAGGAAGCATATGTGGCCATTGACGATAGTTCCGCCGACATGCAGGGAGGCCTGGATAGTATCTATGGCGGATAAATGGTGTTCAGCGATGGAAACTGCCCATATTCATAAAGGACATGGCAAAATATCGGCGGAGGTAAGGAAATACTTGGAAAAAGAGGCTGGGGATTAGCTTGGAAACATTATTGGAAAAGCTGAAGGAATATAATGACAGTGATATTTATCCGTATCACATGCCTGGTCATAAGAGGAAGCGGACAGGAGGGCTGTCCGCAGATATAACGGGTATAGATATAACGGAAATTGACGGATTTGACGATTTGCATGCATCGGAGGGTATTTTATTAAAGCTTCAGGAGAGGGCTGCACGGCTGTATGGGGCGGATGAGAGCTTTTTTCTTGTAAACGGAAGTACCGGCGGGATTCTAAGCGCTATAAGCGCTGCGCTTGCAGAGGGAGAGCATATCCTTATGCTCAGGGGAAGCCATAGGTCCGCGTATCATGCGGCATATCTGAGAAAGCTTAAAGTATCATATCTGTATTCCACGATAATTGAAGATTTTGACATATGTGATGCGGTTACTGCCGAACAGGTTGAAAAGGCGCTTTCTGAGCATGAGGATATCAGAGCCGTATTTATTGTGTCTCCCACCTACGAGGGAAGAATTGCAGATGTGGAGAAAATTGCGCAAGTGGTGCACAAAAAAGGCATCATGCTTATTGTGGACGAGGCGCACGGCGCTCACCTGGGATTTGCTGAGGGATTTGCGAAAAACAGCTGCCAGGCGGGAGCAGATATTGTTATCCACAGTGTACATAAGACGCTTCCGGCAATGACACAGTCTGCGCTGCTTCATATAAACGGTGACCTCGCTGACAGAGAAAAAATCAGGAGATTTCTGCGCATTTACCAGAGCAGCAGTCCATCATATGTGTTGATGGCGGGAATTGATAATGCTGTTGATTTGCTTGAAAATGAAAAAAATAGCCTTTTCAGCAGCTTTTACGGCAGATATTTTGATATGCTGAATAAGCTGTCAAAGTGCAGGAGACTTCAATTTCTGCCGATGAGTGCAGGACAGGATATAGGCAAATTAGTAATATCAGGTAAGAAGGCCGGTATTTCCGGCAGGAAAATATATGATTTACTATTAAATAAATATCATTTACAATTAGAAATGGCATCATCAAGCTATTGCCTCGCAATGTTTACCATTTGTGACGGTGAAGAGGCCTATGTCCGCATGACCAATGCATTATTGGAGATAGACGGTTATCTGGCGGAAGATGCTGACATTGGCAATATAAGCGCATATGCCTCAGAGCTTTTATCTTATTATGACAGGGAGGCTCTGCCCCTGTGGAGGGCATGGGATATGGAATGCGAGCTTGTGCCGCTTGGCGGAGCCGCAGGGAAATACTCTGGAGAGTTTATTAACCTTTATCCGCCGGGAATTCCGCTTCTTGTGCCGGGTGAGAGATTTACTGAAAAGCAGTGCTCAGCGATAGAGGCATTTATTTCGCAGGGCTTAAATGTCCAGGGGGTGTTTCATGCCGAAGCCCGGGACGCGCTTTGGAATGAACAGGATATTCAGCGTAATAGAGGCTGCAGGAGGCCGGGTGAGCTGCTTGTTAAGACGCTTGCCGAGAAAAATATGTATGATTGAGGTATTACTCCAATGGATAAGCTTATATGTATTATGGGCAAAAGCTGTACCGGGAAGGACACAATTTATAAGAGACTTTTAAAAAATGGAAGGCTTGGGCTAAAAAGGATTGTACCGTATACCACCAGACCAGTCAGGGAGGGAGAGCATGACGGAGTAGAATATCATTTTGCAAACGAGAGTGAGTATCAAAGGCTTAAGGCTTCAGGAGAAATTATTGAAGAGAGGTCATATAATACTTTTCATGGGCTTTGGCGTTATTTTACTGTAAATGACGACAATATACAAAATGATGAGTGTAATTATATTGTGATAGGAACGCTGGAGTCATACAGTGCGATGAAGAGGTATTTTGGCGCGGATAAGGTGCTTCCTGTTATGATAGAGCTTGACGATGGAACAAGGCTTCAGAGAGCGCTCAACAGGGAGAAAAAGCAGCAGCAGCCTAAATTTGAGGAATTATGCAGGAGGTTTCTGGCTGACAGCGAGGATTTTGCTCAGGATAAGATAGCTGAGGCAGGAATTACAAGAAGCTTTCGAAATGACAGTCTCGAGCAGTGCCTTATGGAGATAGAGGAGTATATCCGGAAATGAAATATTGCTTAAGTCGGATGCCTATAACAGGTGCATGCGCGGGCGCGTCTGTTACGGATATGTAATTCACAGCCGATAAAATAACAGGGAGGTAGTGTGGGCATGGATATAAAAGTCAATCAGCTGACACAGACAGCACAGGTCGAACAGACAAAGCAGTCTCAGCCTTCGGATGGGACTTTTAAGTTTATGCTTGCAAGTAATGTAGAGGAAGCAGAGCTTCAGGCAAGGCTTAACACGCTTATGGAGGAAATCACCATGCAGGGGGAAAAGCTTTCAAAGCGCAGGGATGTAAAGGATATGAAGCATTACAGGGGGCTTTTAAAGGATTTTCTTAATGAGGTGGTTACGCATTCCCATTCTTTTTCCAGAGAAAACTTTCTGGACAGGAGAGGCAGACACAGGGTATATGGCATTATAAGGCTTATAGATGAAAATCTGGACCAGCTGGCGCAGGAGCTTATGAAGGATGAAAAGGATAATTTGGCGATATTAAGTAAAATAGGTGAAATAAGAGGCCTCCTGCTTGATATTTTTACCTGAGTTCGAGTCGGGTATGGGAGAAAATGTGTATTTTTCGGCGGGAGCCGCTTGGGAATGGAGATTAAAATGGCTGATTTTAACGATATTGTGGGACAGGAGAAAATCAAGGATAATTTAAAAAATGCGATAATCTCAGGCAAAATATCACATGCATATATTATAAACGGGGAAAAGTCCTCCGGTAAGGAATTTATTGCAAGAGTGTTTTCAATGGCAATACAGTGTGAGGAGGAAGGCTATAATCCGTGTCAGAGATGTCACTCATGCAGACAGGCATTGTCTGATAATCAGCCGGATATAATACATGTGGTTCATGAGAAGCCCAATTCCATAGGTGTTGAGGATATTCGCACACAGATAAATAATGATGTGGATATAAAGCCCTACAGCAGCCGGTATAAGATATATATTTTAAATGAAGCGGAGAAGATGACGGTTCAGGCGCAGAATGCAATTTTAAAGACTTTAGAGGAGCCTCCGGAGTATGCGGTGCTTATTTTGCTCACCACCAATGTCAATGCTCTTCTGCCAACTATTGTAAGCCGCTGTGTGGTGCTGAATATGAAGCCGGTGGCGGATTCGGAGGTGAAAAGGTTCCTTATGAATCAGCTTAAGGCGCCTGATTATAAGGCGGAGATATGCGTGGCATTTGCCAGAGGAAATTTAGGCAGGGCAAAGGCACTTGCCTCAAGTGAGGATTTTGAGAATGTAAAGGCTGAGGCATTGTCGCTCCTTAAGTACATTCAGGATATGGAGTTGTATGAAATTGTCTCGGCTATAAAAAAGATAAATGATTATAAGCTTGATATAAGCGATTATCTTGATATTATAGCTATTTGGTACAGAGATGTACTTTTGTTCAAAGCAACTAATGATATCAATCATTTAATATTCAAAGAGGAGATTTCCTCTATCCGGAAGGTGGCTGAGCGAAGCAGCTATGAGGGAATAGAGGAGGTTATAGATTCGCTGGAGAAGGCGAAAAAGCGCCTTGATGCAAATGTTAATTTTGAGTTGACAATGGAGCTGCTGCTGCTTACAATTAAGGAAAAAGGATAAAGATGTACAGGCATCCATATTTGTGCGGACATTGGCCGTGTGAATGTCTGGAGTTTTTTATGAGGAGAGTTGTATATGATTAAAAAAATTGCAAAAATAATATTTGGTGTATCGGTTGGATTTATACTTGCATCTGCGGTGGATTCTGTTTCTGTAAATGCCGCTGTGGATAATGGCTGGGAGGAAGCGGACGGAAAATGGTATTGGTATGAGAACGGGATATTACAGGGTTATGATGCGGGTAATCCGGACTACAGAGGTAAGGAAATCTATGACCCGACGTCTGACGCATGGTATTGGCTGGACAACGTACAGGGCGGTTCAAAGGCTGTAAGTAAGGACGTGTATCAGGAATCTCAGGCTGATGATGCCGGAAACATCGGGAAGTGGGTGCGTTATGATGCCGATGGACATATGATTAAGGGCTGGGATACCAATGAGCAGGGCGTTTATTACTTTAATTTAACCTATGGTACCATGTTGAAAGGAAATCAGACTATAGATGGGGTGGATTATTACTTTAATGAAACCACAGGTATTTTAGAGTCCTGCAGTATAGGTTTTGAAAATCATTGGGTAACAATCGATGGAGTAGAATATTGGTACGAAAATGGTATCCGTCAGGGCTATAATCCCATGGATGCATCATACCGCGGAAAGGAAATTTATGACCCGGAAAGCGATGCGTGGTATTGGCTGGATAATGTGGACTGCGGTAAGAAGGCTGTCAGCAAGGATGTCTACCAGGAATCCGACGCGGGAGATTGGGCGGAATCCGACGACGGCACCGGAAAATGGGTCCGCTATGACGAAAACGGTCACATGGTGAAGGGCTGGCAGACCAACGATGCGGGAACCTATTATTTCGACTATACCTACGGAACCATGGCAAAGGGAACCGTGACGATTGACGGAGTTACATATATCTTTGATACGGTGAGCGGCATTCTACAGGGAAGCTATGAGAGTGGAGATAATATCTGCAATCTGCCCACAGACAGTTCCTACTATAAGTATGAGTATGCTTACAAAATGCAGGATACATCAGGTCTGTCAGAGAGTGAAATGTCTTTTTATTATGGATTAAAGGAATGTCTGGATTGCGCTTTTGAGCTTTCCACTCCCTATGAGCAGGAAAAAGCAATCCATGATTGGATGACAGACAATTGTTCATATGGTGGTTTTCCTTCAGGTGTCTATTCTTCCGTGGCGGAAGTTGTATTTGTGTATAAAGCCGGTGCCTGCGGGAATTTTTCAGAGGCATTTAAGCTCTGTATGGATATTTTGGGAATTGAATGTACAGAGATTACGGGAAAATCTAATTATGATAGTCAACCTCATGCGTGGAATGCTGTTAAGCTGGACGGAGAGTGGTATCTGGTAGACGTTACTTGGGATTTGAATATGGTGGAGCAGGGTCATCGAGATTATCGATATAAATATTTTAATCTTCCTGACAGTTTATTTAACCAGGACCATACGCCATATTCCACCTACGATGACATCGAAGCAACCAGTGTGAAATACTCGGGGGATTACGTTTTGGAGACGACCACAGCAACGGCGGATGCGGAAATAGAGGCTCTCTTAGAGGCACACTATATGGAAGATAATTCCTCTACCATATATCGAATCTACATTACAAAAGAGGATGGTACAGATTGGACTAGTTATGATAATCAGCATAAATATTGGGATGTATCATATACATCATTATGTAACGAGGTGATAGATGGAACTAGATCTGCTGCTTCCTTCTCCAGCGGAGCGACGGGATGTTATACCTTTGTTGGAAATGATGTGGTCTTCGAAGAGCTTTATATTACAACCGATGAAAAGATAATTGATGTGGAAGCCGCGTTGAAAAACATTTATGATACCACGGACGAAAACACCAAAATCATGCTGTATCTTGACAAAGCTGACGGTACGGATTGGGAAGACAAAACGTATGTGTCGAAGGCGGGAAAGCTGATGGGAGTCTATTATTATAATTTTTATAACTTTGCTACTGCGGGTATGGGTGCGGATGGAAAAAGAGCAAGAATGATATTGGTTAAACAAGAAAACAAAGTGTGGGAGTATACAGTAGAGGATGCTTCCGGGGAAGACGATATTGATGTTGACGCACTGAATCAATTTTTGGCAGACTGCGCTGCTGACAATCCGGAGTATGATGATGTGGCAATTATTCGATTAAATGCGCTGGAGGATGCCGATTGGTCGGATTTTCTGGGTGATATTCTTACTATTCCTGACAAGTTTTATAGCCGAGGTTTTGTTATTTATGAAGATGGAAGTGCCGCAAAGATATTTCGGTGTGCTGGATGATTTATGGACGGTATGCAAATGTTAATTTTGATTTGACAATGGAGCTGCTGCTTACAGTTAAGGAAAAAGGATAAAGATTTACAGGCATCCATATGTGTAAAAACTTTCCTTTGCATAAAATAAGATATATGGTAAAATAACAGATAGCGGAGATGTGTCCGCTGTCTGTTTTATTTTAAGACATGTGGTTTATAGATGGAGGTTCTTAAATGACAAAGGTAATAGGCGTAAGGTTCAGAACGGCGGGGAAAATATATTTTTTTGACCCAAAGAATTATGATATAAACAGGTGAGACCATGTAATAGTGGAGACGGCCCGGGGAATTGAGTACGGAACGGTTGTGTCAGGCACAAGGTTTGTTGAGGAGGATAAGGTAATTCAGCCGCTTAAGCCTGTAATAAGGCTTGCAACGGAGAGGGACGATGAGCAGGCTCAGAACAATAAGCTTAAGGAAAAGGAGGCATACAAAATATGTCTTGAGAAGATAAGCAGGCATCAGCTTGAAATGAAGCTTATTGATGCGGAGTACACCTTTGATAATAATAAAATTTTGTTTTACTTTACAGCGGACGGAAGAATTGATTTCAGGGAGCTTGTAAAGGATTTGGCAAGTGTGTTTAAGACAAGGATTGAGCTCAGACAGATAGGTGTCCGGGATGAGACCAAGATAAGAGGCGGCATCGGCATATGTGGGAGACCTCTGTGCTGCCACAGTTATCTTTCAGATTTTGTGCCTGTATCCATAAAGATGGCAAAGGAGCAGAATCTTTCATTAAATCCCACAAAAATATCCGGTGTATGCGGCAGACTTATGTGTTGCCTTAAAAACGAGGAGGAAACATATGAAGAGCTGAACAGAAAGCTTCCGGGAATCGGAGATTTCGTGACAACCGAGGATGGAATGAAGGGTGAGGTTCAGAGCGTAAATGTGCTTCGCCAGCTTGTAAAGGTGCTGGTGGATTTGGGTGATGAAAAGGAGCTGCGCGAATATGAAGCCGATAAGCTTCGCTTTAAGAGAAAGCACGGCAAGAGGGACAAGGTGGACATCTCGCGAGAGGAGATGAAGGAGTTAGAGCGCCTTGAAAACGATGAGAAGCATGAAGGGAAATCAAAGCTCGATGACAATTAAGCTAAAGGATAATGAACGATTGGATGAGCTGCAGAGAAACGGTTACAGGATAATTCAGAACCCCGAAAAGTTTTGCTTTGGAATGGATGCAGTGCTGCTTACGGGCTTTGCAAGGGCCGCAAAGGGAGAAAGGCTGCTTGATTTGGGGACAGGTACCGGAATCATACCTGTTCTTATGGAGGCAAAAACCAATATAGGGCAGCTTATAGGGCTTGAGCTTCAGGAGGAAAGTGCGGATATGGCGCGAAGAAGTGTCGAGCTGAACGGCCTGTCGGACAAGATTTCAATTATAACCGGTGATATTAAGGAAGCGGGCAGTCTTTTTAAGGCTGCTTCTTTTGACTGTATCACCTGCAATCCGCCGTATATGATAGGTAATCATGGGCTTACAAATCCCGACGAACCGAAGGCGATAGCGCGTCATGAGCTGTTTTGCACATTTGAGGATGTCGCAAGGGAGACTTCGGTACTTCTTAAGCCGGGGGGACATTTCTATCTGGTGCATAGACCCTTCAGACTTGCGGAAATTATGATTACACTGTCAAGGTATAAGCTTGAGCCGAAGAGACTGCAGCTGGTGTATCCATATGTGGATAAGGAGCCTAATATGGTACTTATTGAGGCTGTAAGAGGTGCGCGGCCGAGGATGACAGTGGAGAAGCCTTTGATTGTGTATAAGGAAAAGGACGTTTATATGCCGGAAATTCGGGAAATTTACGGATATTAGCCTTATGAGAGGAGGAAGTATGTCAGGAACCTTATTTTTATGCGCGACTCCCATAGGAAATCTTGGAGATATGACACCGAGAGTCATCGAAACATTAAACAGTGTGGATGTTATTGCGGCGGAGGATACGCGCAACAGTATAAAGCTTTTGAACCATTTTGATATACATACACCAATGACAAGCTACCATGAGTATAACAGGGTGGAAAAGGCCAGACAGCTTGTGGCGCAGCTTTTGAACGGACAGGATATAGCTTTGATTACAGATGCGGGAACTCCCGCAATATCGGACCCGGGAGAGGTGCTGGTAAAAATGTGCCTTGAAAGCGGCATAAGGGTAACCTCGCTTCCCGGGGCATCGGCCTGCATAACGGCGCTTACATTGTCGGGGCTTTCCGCCAGACGCTTCTGCTTTGAAGGATTTCTTCCTGCGGACAGGAAGGAGAAGGATATGGTGCTTAAGGAGATTTCAGAGGAAAGCAGGACGATAGTGCTGTATGAGGCGCCGCATCACCTTGTAAGGACACTGAATGAGCTTTACATGACGGTGGGCGACAGGAAAATTACATTATGCAGAGAGCTGACAAAAAAATTTGAGACAGTAATGCCGACAAGTCTTTGCAAAGCTATTGAGTTTTATGAAAAGGAGACGCCCAGGGGAGAGTATGTGCTTGTGCTTGAAGGAAAAAGCAGAGAGGAGAAGCGTCGTGAGGAGATAGCTTCATGGGAGAGCATGAGCATAGATGAGCATATGGCATACTATACGGCTTCTGGAATGGATAACAGGTCGGCTATGAAGCAGGTTGCCAGAGACAGGGGAGTAAGCAGGAGAGAAATATATGCATGGTTAAACGGCAGAGAGTCAAAGCCATGACGGACAATGGGCAGCGGAGGTATTGTTGTGAGTAATTGTGATATGTGTGTCAATTATGTATATGATGAGGAATACGAATGTTATAGCTGCATGGTAAATCTTGACGAGGATGAGATGTATCGATTTCTCACAGGAGACCAGCGGCAATGTCCTTATTTCAGATTGGATGATGAGTATGGTGTTGTCAGGCATCAGATATAAAGTGCGTGAGCTATAATATGTTAACAGATATTAATGGAGATTATTATGAAATACATTAAACAGGCGGCAATTATATTTACGGTTTCTTTTATTGCGGAATTAATGGAGCAGCTTATACCGATTCCGGTTGCGGCAAGTATATATGGACTGGCGCTGATGCTTATAGGGCTTGTCACAAAGATAATACCGTTGGAAAAGGTGGAGGCTGTAGCGGATTTTATGGTAGAGATTATGCCGGTATTATTTATTCCGCCTACGGTCAGCATTATGGCAAGTGTGGATGCAATCAGGGAGATGCTCATTCCATTGGTAATCATTTCTGTTGTGTCGACTATATTGATAATGGCTGTTACCGGAAGGGTGTCACAGCATATAATAAGAGGCGACAGGGCAAAAGCGGACAGGAGCGAAAGCGCCGTGACAGGAGGACATGCTGATGAATGAGCTGTTATCGCAGACGGTATTTTTTGGAATTTTTATAACTCTTATAAGCTATCAGGCGGGGCTGTGGATTAAAAGGAGAACAAAGCTTGCGCTGGCAAATCCGCTTTTGATGGCGGTGATAATGATAATTTTGTTTTTGCTTATATTTAATGTGGATTACGAGACATATGAAAAGGGTGCGGACTATATAAGCATATTTCTTACTCCGGCAACGGTCAGCCTTGCGGTTCCGCTTTACAGGCGGATTGAGCTGCTGAGAAGTTATCCAAAGGCAATTTTTGCGGGTATTGCGGCGGGAGTGCTTACGGCTATGGTAAGTATTTTTGTAATGAGTCTTGCTTTTGGGCTTAATCATCAGGAGTATGTAACCCTTCTTCCGAAGTCAATTACAACGGCAATAGCTCTCGGGGTGTCTGAGAAAATGGGCGGAATAATCGGAATTACTGTCGTCGCCGTCTCTATCACCGGCATTCTGGGAAATATTGCCGCTGAGACGATATTGAAGATATTTAAGATTGATGAGCCTATAGCAAAGGGACTTGCAATAGGTACAGGCGCGCATGCCCTGGGCACATCAAGGGCAATGGAGATAGGCGAGATTGAGGGCGCAATGAGCAGCCTTTCTATTGTAGTTGCCGGAATAATGACAGTTATAGCTGTTTCTGTGTTTGCGTTATTTATTTAAAAATTTTATTATGTAAAAAGCGGTTTTTGCTCTCACTGTGCGTATATTTTGAAAATAAGAGTTAATACTACCTCTGTAAACAATTACAAGGAGGTTACGTATATGTCAAACATCTCAGAATTGGATTTGCAGAACCTGCGTCATCTAATCGGCGGTTTTGAGACTTCACACTGTAAAATGCAGGATTATGCACAGCAGGCGACTGACCCTGAAATAAAGCAGTTTTTTGAACAGGGTGCGAAGTCGGCCATGGACAACAAGCAGGAGTTAATGAAGTTTTTAAATTAGGAGGCGGATATGCAGGAGAAGGTTATGGTGACAGATACCCTTACAGGTATCAACGGAGAGCTTGCAGGCTATGCAGGAATGATTGCGCAGGCTGAGGACAAGGAGTTAAAGGCTGCCCTGAAGCAGCTTCGCAATGCATGCGAGCAGTCGCAGGAGGAATTGTACAGAATAGCCAAGGAAAAATCTTATTATGTGCCGGCAGCAAAGGCAACACAGGAGGAAATCTCCAATGTGAGACAGTTGTTTTCACAGGGAACTCTCTAAGGTTAAAAATTTATAAAGAGCTGTAACAGACCAGCCCATATGTCTAAGCCGGACTTTAGACATATGGGCTTTTATCATAGTACATACTCAATTTTCATAAAGTATTATAAAATATATAAACGGTACGTTTTATAAGAAAATGTTCCGGATTGGAGATTTGCTTGTTAAATTATATATGGGCATTTATGATTCTTATCGGAGTTGTCTATGCCGCCTGCACAGGTCAGATGGAGGCTGTTACAAATGCAGCTCTGGACAGTGCGGACGAGGCAATTTCTCTGTGCATTACTATGGCGGGAGTGATGGCATTGTGGATGGGCCTTATGGAAATTGCGACGGAGGCGGGACTTGTCCGAAGGATGACCGATGGAATTGGCCCGTTTTTGAGCTTTATGTTCCCACATATACCAGACGGGCATCCGGCAAGGGGATATATTGCAACCAATATTATAGCAAATGTGCTTGGACTTGGCTGGGCATGCACTCCTGCCGGTTTAAAGGCTATGGAGGCGCTGGCTGAGCTTGAGGCGGAGCGGGGGAATCCCGAGTATATACAGGCCCGGCATGAGAGACATGCAAGCCCGGAGATGTGCAGCTTTCTGATATTGAACATATCTTCACTGCAGCTTATTCCCGTAAATATGATTGCCTACAGAAGCCAATATGGCAGCGCGAAGCCTGCAGCAATAATTGCCCCCGCAATAGCTGCAACTCTTATAAGCACTGTTGTGGCAATCGTATACTGTAAGATAAAAG
>JAJQGF010000071.1 GCA_021200695.1 Lachnospiraceae bacterium | reverse complement strand
GCTTGCTAATCAGATAATTTCCAATCATTACCAATACTGATACAAATATTTTTGAAACCGCTTCATTAATCCCAAGCAGATTCACCATCACCACCATCATTACCATATCAAGCAGCCATGTTGAAACCCTTCCTCCCGAAAACTGAAGAAATTCCTTCCAAATGTCCTTTTCCTTACTCCTGAATACAAACCAGCGGTTCATAAAGTAGCCGAAAACAACTCCGACAACCCACGAAATCACACTTAGCAGCATATTCTGCCATACTATCGTCGCATCCAGAATTGTGTACGCGCACACAAAAAAAGCTGCCCACGACACAATCGTATTAAGCACACCTACAATGAGATATGCGATTATCTCCTGATATTTTATCAATAAAGCTTTTATTTTCTCTATCATGTTTTTTTCCTCATTAATCATCATTTTAAGGTTTCAGGCATTATCTCAGATTACATTTTGAGGTCTGCCGCTCTGAAAAGCCTTTATATTGTCATACACACCCTGTACACAGCGTGTTCTCGCCTCAACGCTTCCCCATGCAAGGTGCGGAGTGATAATTATCTGATTGCTGTCCTTTAATCTGCTTAATGGGTTTGAGGGCTGAAGCGGCTCCTTTTCAAGCACATCCAGGCCTGCTGCCACAATTTCACCCTCCACGAGCGCATCATACAGTGCCGGATTATTTACTACAGGTCCTCTTGCAACATTGATAAGTATTGCGCTTTTTTTCATGGCGGCGAGAGCCTCTCTGTCTATAAAATCCCGCGACAGGTCACTCAGCGGACAGTGCAGTGAAAGGAAATCGCTTTCCTTAAGAAGGGTTTCCCTGTCAACCTGCTCATAATCAGTGCAGGTGCTTTTTCCCGTAATTGAATAAAAAATTACCCTGCACCCGAAGGCCTCTGCAATCCTCGCGACTCTTCTTCCTATATTTCCCATTCCGACTATTCCCCAGGTCTTACCTGCAAGCTCATAAAAGGGAATATCAAAGTTAGAGAATCTGTCCTGCGCGCTGTACGCACCGGATTTTACATAGTTATCATAGTGCGGCAGCTTCTGGCTCAATGCCAGAGCAAGTGTAAATGTATGCTGCGCCACCATCTCAGTAGAGTAATCAACCACATTGCATACCGTAATTCCCCTTGTCCTGCAATATGCCAAATCACAATTGTCATAGCCTGTCGCAAATTCACAGATGAGCTTCACATCAGGCGCATCCTTAAGACTCTCCTCCCGCATCGGAGATTTATTCGCCACGATAATATCCGCATCTCTGACACGCTCCCTCACCTCCTCGACACTTACTGTGTTTTTATAGTATGTCACATTTCCCAGCTCTTTAAAACAGTCTGTCGGAATATCAGGACCTACGCTGTTTCTCTCAAGTACGACTATGTTCATATGGCTACCTCCGAAAATTGTCCATTATAAGCATGTGTCCCCAGGCACATCTGCTAAATGACCTGCGAAGGCATTGCCCCCGCAGGCCTGAAATTTTATCTGATAATTTATATGTGTCAACAAAACAGGTGTACTATTTACAGTCTCTTTAAAAGAGCCTCTCTCTGCTCCTCGTATCCGGGCTTGCCAAGAAGCGCAAACATATTCCTCTTGTAGCTCTCAACACCTGGCTGGTTAAAAGGATTGACTCCCAACAGATATCCGCTTACGCCACATGCAAACTCAAAGAAATAAAACAGCTCGCCAAGATAAAATTCATTTACCTCAGGAACATTTACAACAAAGTTCGGAACCTGTCCGTCTGTATGTGCAAGAATGGTTCCGTTCATAGCGCTCTTATTTACAAAATCAACACTCTTTCCGGCCAGATAGTTGAGCCCGTCAAGGTCAACAGGCTCCTCGCCTATTATAATTTCCTCGCGGGACTGCTCTATATTAATAACAGTCTCAAACATAATTCTTGAACCATCCTGAATAAACTGACCCATTGAATGAAGGTCGGTGGTAAGGTCAACACTTGCAGGCAGCAGTCCCTTCTGGTCCTTGCCCTCACTCTCTCCGAACAGCTGCTTCCACCATTCGCTTACATAGTGTACTGCGGGCTCGTAATTTGCAAGAATCTCAACCTTTTTACCCTTTCTCAGAAGTATATTTCTAAGCGCAGCATAAAGCAGGGCATCATTGCTCTCAAAATCATTCTCTATAGCGCGGCTGCGTCCGCTTGCTGCGCCCTCCATGAGCTTATCAATATCTGCGCCGCTAACTGCGATTGGCAGCAGACCTACAGCCGTAAGTACAGAGAAGCGTCCTCCCACATCATCGGGTACCACAAAGGTTTCATAGCCTTCCTCGTCGGCGAGATGCTTTAAGCTTCCCTTTGCCTTATCGGTGGTCGCATATATCCTGCCCGCTGCGCCCTCCTTACCATACTTGTTTTCAAGCTTCTCCTTAAACACACGGAAAGCAATCGCCGGCTCAGTAGTGGTGCCGGATTTGGAAATCATGTTTATCGAAAAATCCCTGTCTCCCACTACATCCATCAAATGCTTTAAATATGTAGAGCTGATGGAGTTGCCGCAGAAATAAATTTCGGGAGCCTTGCGGACACTCTTGTCAACTATATTGTAAAAGCTGTGGCTCAGGAATTCAATAGCTGCCCTTGCGCCGAGGTATGAGCCTCCTATTCCGATTACAAGCAGCACCTCCGAATCACTCTGTATCTTCCTTGCAGCCTCCTTGATTCTTGCAAACTCTTCCTTGTCATAGTTAACACGAAGGTCAACCCAACCCAAAAAGACATTGCCTGCAACGCTTTTATAAAACAATAA
>JAJQGF010000278.1 GCA_021200695.1 Lachnospiraceae bacterium | reverse complement strand
ATGTTGAGGAGGTGTCAAAATGGCTAAATGTGATATTTGTGGTAAGGGAATTCATTTCGGTAATAACGTAAGCCATTCTCATAGAAGAAGTAATGCAACATGGAATTCCAATATAAAGAATGTCAGATGCAAGGTTAACGGCGGTTCAAAGAAATTACATGTATGCACCAGATGTCTGAGAAACGGTGCTGTTGAGCGTGCTTAAGACTTTAATGCTTTTTGTATGAAGATATAAATCCGACAGGAAATCCCTGTCGGATTTTTTCTCGTTATAATTAACGGATTATCCAACCCGTCTTCATCATACCTCTTTTCTGCGTCTCTGAAATTCCTTATTTATAATCTGTGACAGTTCATCATCTCCAAACAGGTTGTCCGGATGGAAAATCTTAATTAAATCCTTATAGCGCTTTCTAAGGCCCAAAGGATTGTTTGCACTTCTGAAAAGAAGCTCTCCTATTCTCTCTCCCTGACCTGTTCCCAATGCATCCGAAATGCGGTTTTCCTTTGCAACCGCACTCTTCTGACGCTCAAAAGCCCTACGGTCTTCCTCGAGATGTCTGAAGCCGTCCTGTAAAATTGCCAGCTTTTTATCAAAGAAAAGATTTTCATCCTTAAGTCTTCTCTTCTCCGTCTCAAGCTTTGTACGTTCATTTTCAAGACGCATATTTTCTTTAAAGAGCCACAGCTTTGCCTCCTTAAGCTCATCTGCGGCTTCAGCATTTACTATATCTTCCCAATCAATCATATGGTTAAGCCCTCAAAAGCCATCACAAAAACAATTATATCCGGCAAACAACAACAGGGCTACGATTATAAGTCCCACAAGACGGTTGTGTATCATCACCATAAGAAGCATACCTATGGCAATACAGAAAATAACCATTCCAATCATTTTTCTCATAACACACCCGCGCATTTGTTCTTTGCTTTATTATATGCAGACTTTTAAATTCTTTTACTTTTTATTCCTCCGTATCGGGAAATGCTATGTCGACCACCTCTGCATCTGTCATTTCCGTCTGTGAGGCTGTCTTTGGTTTTGAAATTTTATCAACAATATCAGGAATCATATCCAAAAGCTTGGTGACTGTATCCTGATTCTTGATATTTACAAGCTTAGTCGAGCCATCCTTTATGACAAGGACTGCACTTGGGGTCATCTTGCCGCCAAGTCCTCCTGCACCTGACGAGGCGCCCTTCTGGCTGTTGCTTCCGGCACCCGCACCCACACCGAAGGTGACATCTACAAGAGGAAGTATTATGGTATCTCCTATTTTGGTTGCCTCACCTACAACTGTTTTGGTGGAAAGAACGGTATCCATGCCTTTAAGCAATGCTTCCACTACTCCCTGAAACTGATTTTCCTTTTCTGCCATAGTCTACTCCATTCCGCGCAATGCGCAATCATTACTTGTTATCCTTCTCACGATTTCGTATTTTAATCCTGCGTTTTATCCCTGTCCTTATTCTTGCCGGAAGAATGCTTTTTTAATTTGCGAAGCAAAATTCTGAGCCTTCTGTCAAACAAAACCATAGCCGAATTTATCAGAATTGTAAATACCGTGATATGCCCCGATGCATACAGCTCACCCTCAAGCACCTGTCTTGTGAAATCCGGTACAAGATAAAAGCTTTGTCCCAATGAGGGAGTAAGCATACCGTATATTCCATAGACATACCCCGTCACATCAGGAGTCGCGGCGCCGAAAACAATATCCGCCTTCAGCCTTCTCGGGCGTATGCTTTTTAATATTCTGCATATGCGTAAGAAGGCATACCTAAGCAAAGCCCTCGTATTCTCCTCATCAAGAAGTCTCCGGTAAAAGTCTATGTTTTCAAAAATCCCCTTTATTTTATCATAAAATTTTTCTATTGTGTACTCTAACTTCTTATATTTTGCATAAAGACCCGAAAAAAGCTTTTTTCCATTTGTTTCATCCCCGCTTATCTCTCCGCAGTCAGCATCGTTATTTTCTGACGATATATTGCTGTCTGCCGGTATTGAGCCATTATCACGGCTGCAGCTCTCTTTCTCTTCGTCCTTCTCTCCTCCGCGCATATCCCCTCCGGCATCATTTGAGACCAGAGACAAGTTTTTTTTCTCTGTTGTATTTTCGGACGCTTTTTGTGACGAGGAATCAAAGGCCTTAAAAAAAAGAAGCCTTACAGTTAAGCTTCCCGGGTCGGGATATGCAAATTTCACCCTCACAAGCCCAAAAAGCCAATGTGCGCGCACACAGGCATATAATCCGTCAGGCTTTTTCCTTCCGTCAATTCTGTAAAAAACCGGGAAAAAAAGCACCAACAAAAGTAAAATCAGAAGTATGCCCAATATAGAAAGAAGTATCATGCCTATAACATATAAAATTTTTAACACCACAGCTAACATGACAAATACTCCCTGAGCGAACAGTCGCCTCTTTCCTTAAGACATTCCTCAACAATTCTGCGTATAAGCATAACAGCCTCCTCCCTGTCGGAGGCAATACCAACTATGTAGGGTATATATCCGTCATAGCTCCTCGTCAAAAGCCATCTTGAATCAAAAAATTCAAGCTGGTCTTCGTCGTTCGTGGCAAGCGCCAAAAGATATACATGTGCAAGAAGAGGTGCTTTTTTCAGCTTTTTTATGATTTTACCCATTTTTTTTGAGTCAATGCTTTCTCCAAGATAAATCCTGGAGGCAAATTTGTATTCCCTCATCATATTGCTTTATATTCCTTTTCGACCGCTCATAAACACATCCCGTTTGCTTCCATGCGTCAGCCGGGAGCCGAAGACTCACCTGCCCGCGTGGACATTATAACAC
>JAJQGF010000012.1 GCA_021200695.1 Lachnospiraceae bacterium | reverse complement strand
ATGTAAAGGGGTGTCATATGCGAAAATCAATCGGTATCAAAATAATTTCCGTCTTTGTGCTTGTAGCACTTATATGTGGAATCGGAATCCTGATTATTAACACCGACATAGGAAGTATGGGCGAGATAACTCAGGATATCAGCGGAACTTATCTGACAAGTGTCAAGGAAATTGACAATATATCAGTCAATGTCGCTTACCTCCAAAGCTATCTCAGAGAGTATCTGCTTGCAGATGATGACAGTGAGCAGAGTGTTATGAGCAATATCACTACTACCCAGGGGGCAATCCTCACCTCTCTGGCAAATGTTGAAGCCTGCATGAGCACTGAGCGGGAAATAGAAACCCTCGAGGGGCTCAGAGCATCCAACACCGCATACACTGAGGCATACAATCAAATATTGGAGCAGATAAAAAACGGCAGTATCACCACCACCGCCGAAGCAGATGATGCCATAAATGAGCTGTACAATGACCTGTCCATAAGAATTCAGTCAGTTGAAATTCTTAATACCGTTAACACGGTACGGGCACAGAACAGTCTGGATAATACCACCAGAAACAGCCATATCATGTTTGCCGTAGTCGTGGTGCTGCTTCTGTTAGGCATTATATTAGGCATATTGCTTACCTTCTTTACCATTATCCACCCTACCACCAATGCCACGAGGCAGCTCAAAAAAATTGTGGACGGCATTGAACGCGAGGAGGGCGACCTTACAATGAGAGTACCCGAACGGACAAGGGATGAGGTAGGACGTCTTGTAAAGGGCATAAATCAGTTTATAGGTGTTCTTCAGGATATAATACATAAAATTAAGGACGATGCAGGTAATATGCAGAGCTCAATACTGACAGTCAACGGCGAGATTACTTCCACCAATGATAATGTACGCGACGTCTCGGCAGCAATAGAAGAGCTCACTGCAAGCATGGACCAAATCGAGACCGTTGCCTCAGACCTGGAGAACCGCGCTACAAAGGTTTTTGAAGCTATGGACAGCATGGCTGCCAAATCAAAGAGCGGCTCCGAGTTTGCCGGACAGATTAAAGACAGAGCCGAGAGCTTACGTGAAAAGGGCGTTAAGAGCAAGACCGACACAGGCGTCATGGCTGAGGAAATGAGTACGCTGTTAAAGGCTTCTCTCGAAAAAAGCAAGGATGTCGAAAAAATTAATTCAATGACCGATGAGATTTTAAACATTGCCTCTCAGACCAATCTTCTGGCGCTTAACGCGTCCATTGAAGCGGCAAGGGCAGGCGAAAGCGGCAGGGGCTTTGCCGTAGTTGCAGACCAGATACGTACCCTCGCAGATTCCAGCCGCAGCACAGCTAACGGAATACAGGTCATCAGTCAGGATGTCACCGCCTCCGTAAACGAGCTTGCCGACAATGCAGACAAAATGATACGGTTTATAAATAATACCGTGCTTCCCGACTATGATGTTCTGGTTGACACCGGAAATCAGTATCAGGACGATGCCGTCAATGTAGATTCCATTATGCAGGACTTTACCCACAGCGCAATGCAGCTTAAGGATACTATGGCGGAAATGCAGCTGTTTATACGTGATATGGCACGAACCGTCACGGAATCAACTCTCGCGCTGTCGCTGATATCTGACAACACCAATGAAATCACAGACAATATGGAAAGTATTCAGAATGCAATGGCGGATACGGAAACCGTGGCACGCCGCCTCGACAGCGAGGTTAACCGCTTCAAAAATATATAGTCTGTAAACAGCTTATTATCTGAGGCTGAAAAATAAAAGAGTAAAAATAAAACCAATCTGGTTTACTCTAAGACTGGAGGAAAGAGTAAGGTATGAGAAAAAAATGTCTGGCACTTTTATTGGCAACAGCTCTCATGGCATGTATGTGCGGATGTGGAGAAGAATCTGAGGGTGAAATCTTTATAATGGCTGACGTTCAGGAGCCCGGACACCCCACAGCTGATTCCTGTGACAAATTTGCCGAGCTGGTAGAGGAAAGAACCGACGGCCGTGTAATTATAGAGGTATATCATGGAAGCACATTGGGCGCTGAAGCAGAGCAGGTACAGCAGATTACTGTAGGCGGTATTGATTTTGCAAGGGTATCGACATCTCCGCTGTCAGGCTACTATGACGAGCTCAAAGCCTTTCAGGCGTTATATCTTTTTAAAAGCGCTGACCAGATGTGGCGCGTACTTGACGGTGAAATCGGCGACAGAATGCTCCACTCGCAGGAATTCACGGATAACGGCATTGAAGGCTTATGCTGGTTCAGCGGCGGCAGCCGCAACTTCTACAACAACCAAAAGGAAATACATACGCCTTCAGACCTGAGCGGTCTCACGCTCAGGGTAAACACCGATTCAATGTTTTCCTTCCTGGAGTCATGCGGCGCTGAGGGTATTAATATAGCCTACAATGATATTCTCAATTCTATTAACTCAGGTGTCATTGACGGTGCTGAGAACAACTGGCCCTCATACATTTCCACCGGACATTACACAGTTGCAAAATATCTGACCGTGGACCAGCATACCAGCATTCCGGAGATGATTATAGCCTCCTCAATGGCTAAGGAGCGTATGTCTGAAGAGGATTGGGATATTGTTCAGGAATGTGCCCTGGAAATATCACAATACCAGAGGCAGGCGCTTGAGGACTATGAGGCGGAAGCAATTAAAACTGCCACTGACTCCGGCTGCGTAATTGTAAATCTCTCGGAGGACGAGATGGCGGCATTCAGCTCTGCGGCACAGTCAGTCAACAGAGACATCAAGCTTGAGCTTGATGTCTTCCTTGTTTTAGTTCAGAATTGCGAACG
>JAJQGF010000286.1 GCA_021200695.1 Lachnospiraceae bacterium | reverse complement strand
CCCATACACCTTCTTAAACAAATCCTTGAAATAATTGCTGTCATTAAAGCCATACTCCAGAGCAATGTCCGTAATAGTCTTATCGGTTGTAAGCAGCGCCGCCTGAGCATGCTTAAGCCGTACAAAGTTTAAATACTCCTTGAAGCCCATGCCGGTGGTCTGCTTAAATTTTTTGCTGAAGTAGGTAGGACTCAGGGAGGCAACCGAGGAGACCTCGCTCAGCGTCAGCGGATTTTTAAAGTTCTTGTAAATATACTTCGTTGCAAGAAGAATGTCCGCGTCCTTTGAGTTTAATATCTCGGGCTCCTCCTCATTCATTACCGAGTGCCGCATAAGAAACAGCAGCAGCTCGGAGAGGTAGCATTTCATATAATATTCTGAATACTTATCAATTTCTGAATACTCAGAAAACATTTTTGACAGCAGACCGTGAAACTCATCAACATAGAGGTCTGGTATGCTTCCCATGAACGACTGTGGGTTTGAAAAAACATCAATTTCCACATGCTCAGTCTTAAAAAGGACATTAACCATTTCACATGTGTCATCATCATAATATATCGAATGATGCAGCTCGCCGGGGACGATAAAAACCAAATCACCCCGGCTAAGGCGGTAAACAGTATCCTTCAGAAGAAAACTGCACTCACCTGAGCGGAGATAAAATATTTCAAAAAAGCTGTGGCTGTGGTCCGCCTGGAGCGGGGAATAGTAACCGCGTTTCCCCTTTTCTATAACTATTCTGTCAATGTCCCTGCGTTTTTTTGAAGACCTAATCTCCATAAGCTTTACAGAGGGAAGTTAAAGTATTTCTTTGAATTATTGTAGGAGATATCGGTAACAATCTCACCAAGGATATCATAATCCTCAGGGAATTCTCCGTTTTCTACCCAATTTCCAATAAGGTTGCAGAGTATGCGTCTGAAATACTCATGTCTGGTATAGGAGAGGAAGCTTCTTGAGTCTGTGAGCATTCCTACAAAGCCTGAAAGATTTCCAAGGTTTGCCAATGAAATCATCTGGTCCTGCATGCCGACCTTATGGTCGTTAAACCACCATGCGGAGCCCTGCTGGATTTTCGCAACTGCGGTAGAATCCTGGAAGCAGCCGAGTATGGTTCCAATCGACTGGTTATCGTTCGGGTTAAGGCTGTAAAGGATGGTTCTGGGCAGCTCGTCAGTCATGTTAAGCGCATTCAGAAAATCAGCCATCTGTGAGGAGGGCGCATAATTGTTGATGCAGTCGTAGCCGGTATCGGGGCCAAGCTTCTCATACATAGTTGTGTTATTATCTCTCTTACAGCCATAGTGAAGCTGCATGGCCCAATTAAGCCTGTGATATTCTTTTCCGACAAATAACATGAACGCTGTCTTAAACTTATATTCATCCTCCTTTGTGATAACCATTCTGTTGAGTCTCTTTAAGAAGATTTCCTCAATCTCATCATCGGTTGCAGGATAATACATTACATATTCAAGTGCATGGTCGGATACATTGCAGCCCATTGAGGCAAAGAAATCCATGCGTTTTTTAAGCGCTTCCTTTAAATGGGCAAAGGTTCTGATTTCAGGAACATCTGCTGCAGCGGCAAGCTTATCAAGGTAATCAATATACTCGGGCTTCTCTATGTTCATGGCCTTGTCAGGTCTCCATGCAGGAAGCACCTTTACATCAAAGCTGTCATCCTCAGCGAGCTTTTTATGCCACTCAAGGGAATCAATGGGGTCGTCGGTGGTGCATATAAGAGTTACGTTGGACTGCTTGATAAGGCTGCGGACGCTCATTGAGGGCTGCTGTAATTTTTCGTTGCACAGCTTCCATACCTCATCGCAGGTTTTGGCATTAAGCACACCGTTGTATCCGAAATATCTCTGAAGCTCCAGATGACTCCAATGGAAAAGAGGGTTGCCGATGGCCTTTCCGAGGCACTCTGCCCATTTTTGGAATTTCTCGTAATCTGAAGCGTCACCGGTGAGGTACTTCTCGTCAACACCGCAGGAGCGCATGAAACGCCATTTATAATGGTCCCCGCCGAGCCATACCTGAGTTATGTTTTCAAACTGACGATCCTCAGCGATTTCTCTGGGATTAATATGGCAGTGATAATCAAGAACAGGAGTATTTTCAGCGTACTCGTGAAAAAGCTTCTTAGCGGTTTCCGTCTCAAGCAGAAAGTCCTTATCCATAAATGCTTTCATTTTAATTCCTCCGTTATAGGTTATATTTTACTGGTCTCCGGCAGCTCTGACTGTATCGCCGGACTGTTGCCTGCACCAAGCTATACACAACATTATATAGGAACAAAGATGCTTTTTCAAGATGCTTTTTCAGGCATTTGCATATTGACGAAAGAGCTCTTTGGCAGTAAAATTATTAATAAAATCGAGTTGCGTTTTAACTGCGCAAAAAGGAGGATAAAATGGAAATCTTAAATAAGGCAAAGACCGGTAAAAAGGAAAGGCCTGTCAAGGTTGTACAGTTTGGTGAGGGCAATTTTCTGCGTGCATTCGTTGACTATATGATTGATATTGCAAACGAGCAGGGAAAGTTTGACGGAGACATCGTTCTTATCAAGCCTATTGAGTTCGGCAATCTTGATATGTTCCACAAGCAGGACTGCCAGTATACCGTTTCGCTCCGCGGAAATGTGAACGGCGAGGGCAAGATAATCAACAGAATAGTGACAAGTGTTGCAGATGCGGTTGACACCAGCAGGGAATATGCAAAATACATGAGTCTGGCCGAGATTGATACTCTCCGTTTTGTCGTTTCCAATACAACAGAGGCAGGTATAGTATACGATGATACCGACAGGTTTGAGTCTGAGCCTCCCAAGTCCTTCCCTGGAAAGCTTACAAAGTTCTTATACCACAGATTTGAGACCTTTAACGGAGACATGGAGAAGGGTCTTATAATGCTTCCCGTAGAGCTGATTGACGACAACGGCCTCCATCTCAGGGAGTGCGTGATGAAGCTTATTGACCTCTGGAAGCTTGGCGATGAGTTTAAAAAGTGGGTGGACGAGGCGTGTGTATTTACATCTACTCTTGTTGACCGTATTGTTACCGGTTATCCCCGCGCTACTGAGGCGGAGGAATGGGAGAAGCTCGGATATGAGGACCATATTATGGTTACCGGCGAGCCGTTCGCACTCTGGGTTATTGAGTCCTCCAAGGACATCAGTGGGGAATTCCCGCTTCCGGATGCCGGACTTCCGGTTGTCTTTACAGATGACCATCATCCTTACAAGCAGAGAAAGGTTCGTATATTAAACGGCGCTCACACCTCCTTTGTACTTGCGTCATGGCTCTGCGGCAATGACATTGTAAGACAGTCAATGGAGGATGCTGACATAAGAGACTTTATGAACAAGACTATTTTTGACGAGGTTATTCCCACTCTCACACTTCCTGAGGATGAGCTTAAGGAGTTTGCCGGCGAGGTTGTAAACCGCTTCAACAATCCTTATGTTGACCATGCACTGTTAGCCATCTCGCTTAATTCCGTTTCAAAGTGGAGGGCAAGATGTCTCCCCAGCCTGCTTGGCTATATTGATAAGTTTGGCACTCTTCCTGCACACCTCACCTTCTCCATTGCCGCTCTTATGGCGTTCTATACCGGCAGTGAGATTAG
Organism: Lachnospiraceae bacterium; assembly: GCA_021200695.1. Classification (GTDB taxonomy): domain Bacteria; phylum Bacillota; class Clostridia; order Lachnospirales; family Lachnospiraceae; genus Acetatifactor. The sequence goes on along the minus strand of JAJQGF010000286.1, from coordinate 9,458 downwards.
GGACGGAGTTCTTATCGGACACAGAAACGGTGAGGAATATTCCGTAAAGGATGATGCGCAGGTGCTTGAGTTCTTCCGCGACAACAGCGGCAATGATACAGCAAGCTTTGTTACGGCTTATCTTGGACGTGAGGACTTCCACGGTCAGGACCTCAACAAGGTTCCGGGTCTCACGGATGCAGTTACGGCTTATCTTGATGATATTAAGACAAATGGTATGAGGGCAGCGTTATGCAGGATTTCTTAAAAATAAATGATAATGACAATGTAGTAGTAGCGTTAAATACTATTCCCGCAGGGACAACAATTTCCGTTGAGGGTGACGGGGGAGTAAAGCAGGTCACCTCGCTTGAGGAGATTCCGGCGGGTCATAAGATGGCAATATATGATATTCCTGCGGGCGGAGAAGTCATCAAGTACGGCTACCGTATAGGAACCGCAAAAGAGGATATCAGAGAGGGAGGCTGGATTCACACCCATAATGTCGGGACAGCGCTTGGAGATTTGCTGGAATATACCTATAATCCAACGCCCGTTGAGGAGAAAAGGACAGAGGATGTCACCTTTATGGGATTTAACCGTAAAGATGGCAAGGTTGGCGTCAGGAATGAAATATGGATTATTCCGACGGTAGGCTGTGTGAACAACATTGCTACGGCGATTGCAAAGAGGGCTAATGCATTTGTAAAGGGTACCGTTGAGGAGGTTATTGCATTTCCCCACCCATACGGATGCTCACAGATGGGCGATGACCAGGAGCACACCAGAGCAATTCTTGCAGACCTTATAAACCATCCCAATGCCGGCGGAGTTCTTGTGCTTGGACTTGGCTGTGAGAACAGTAATATAGATGTTTTAAAGCCTTACATAGGCGATTATGATGAGAACAGGGTAAAGTTCCTCGTATGTCAGGAGCATGATGATGAAATCGCGGATGCAGTTGAGATTATCAGGGGACTTATCGACTATGCCTCAGAGTTTAAGAGAGAGCAAATAAGCGTAAGCAGGCTTGTAATAGGAATGAAGTGCGGCGGAAGCGACGGACTTTCGGGAATTACAGCAAACCCTCTGGTAGGACGCTTTTCCGACAAGCTTATCTCAAAGGGCGGCACCACGATTCTCACGGAGGTTCCCGAGATGTTTGGTGCAGAGACGATTCTGATGAACCGCTGCGCGAATGAGGAGCTGTTCCATCAGACCGTTGACCTTATCAATAATTTTAAAAATTATTTTAAGAGCCATAACCAGACGATTTACGAGAATCCTTCGCCCGGAAATAAAAAAGGCGGTATTTCAACTCTGGAGGACAAATCCCTGGGATGTACGCAAAAGTCGGGAAGTGCGCTTGTAAAGGGAGTTCTCGCATATGGTGAGACGGTAAAGACCCCGGGTCTTAATCTTTTAAGCGCACCTGGCAACGATTTGGTTGCGGCGACCGCTCTGGCGGCGGCAGGAGCGCACATCGTACTGTTTACGACAGGACGCGGCACTCCTTTTGCATCACCTGTGCCTACGATGAAGATATCAACCAACTCAAGATTGGCAGGGAAGAAATCCAATTGGATTGACTTTAATGCTGGTGTATTGGTGGAAGGCAGTACAATGGCGGAAGAGACAGATAGGCTTTTTGACTATGTTGTTGAGGTTGCGTCCGGCAGACAGGTATGCAGTGAGGCGGCGGGCTTCCACGACATGGCAATTTTCAAGCAGGGAGTAACCCTGTAATCGGAAATCAGGCACAAAATGTATAAAAATTAAAACTGACACGGAAGCATTCATGCCGGTGTCAGTTTTATATTTTATTAATATTTAATTGCATAAAATATGTGCAATATATTTTACCATATGGTATAATTATGTAAATTAAAAGCTGGAAAAGCCGGTGGAGAACGGTGAATTAATCTACATAAAAAGGAGAGAGGTAAAGTGGAAAAAATTAATAGGCATGTACATAAGATGGGAATGAGCATTACACTTAAGCTTACCCTGATGGTTGTTGCCGCGCTTTTGGTGCTTGAAACATTGCTTGTTATTCAGGCACGGATTGCTTTGAGGTCGGGGATGCAGGAGGAGGCGCTGTCGGGACTGAGAGATTTGGCTGTCGCAGTGGAGGCTGCTTATGATGGAATCAGCAGTGACGACTATATTCTTGATGAAAGCGGAAATCTTTATAAAGGTAGTCTGAATGTAAGCGAGGACACCGCGTTAATCGATTCATTTAAGGAGGGAAGCGATTCTGAGATAACAATTATTTACGGCGGCACCAGAATGGCTACCACAATTACCGATGAGGCCGGAGCGCGCATTGTTGGCACAGCCGTATCGGAGGAGGTAATTGAAAATGTAATTGACAATGGTCAGGAGTTTTCCTCTACATCGCTTTTGATAAACGGTGAAGAGTATTATGCATATTATGTTCCCATCAGGGCGGAGGATGGCTCTGTGGCAGGCATGGTATTTACAGGAAAGCCCTCAGCTGATATAGAAGATGTGATTCACAGATATTTCCTCAGCATGCTGGCTTCAGCAACAGCTATTTTATTGGTTGCATCTGTAGTCGTAGCCATAGTAGTCCGTATAATTATTGCGGCAGTCCGCGCAGCTGAGGAGGAGCTTGTAAGGCTTGCAGACGGAGATTTGAACGCAACGCTCTCTGAAAAATATGAAAAGCGCCATGACGAGCTGGGAGCGATGGCAGTAGCTGTCAACAATCTATGCGCTGAGCTGCGCACCATAATGGGAAGTATAAAAGCCTCGGCGCAGGAGGTACAGAGCGCAGGTGAGGAGATAGAATCGGTTGCCTCCCACACAAGCGCAAATGCTGATGATATAAGCCATGCAGTAGAGGATATATCAAAGGGTGCGGTAAGTCAGGCTGAGGATATAGAGCATGCCACAGGACAGGTTGCCAATATGGGCGGTCTTATAGAGCAGATTACGCAGGAGATGATGACATTAAGCGGCAGGTCCGCCGAGATGAAACGTCAGGGCGAGGATTCGGTTAATATTGTGGCAAATCTGAGCGACGCTAATGACAGAACTGTTGCAGCTATTAAGAGAATCGGTGAACAGATAAAGACGACAGACGAATCGGTGAGCAAGATAAGGGAATCTGTCACAATGATAGCCTCCATAGCAGATGAAACCAATCTTTTGTCATTAAATGCGTCCATTGAGGCCGCAAGGGCAGGAGAATCAGGAAGGGGCTTCGCTGTTGTTGCTTCAGAGATTCAGAAGCTTGCGGAGGAATCAAATGCCTCGGCTGTACATATTGAGGAAGTGATTTCAAAGCTTTCGGAGGAGTCCGAGACCTCTATGAGACTCATGGAGGAGGTTCAGGGTATAATGGCGGAGCAGCAGCAGAAGCTTCGTGATACAAGACTCAAATTTGAACAGGTTAATTCCGGAATTGCCGAGTCAAAGGATAAGACTGAGGGAGTCACGGAAATGACGAAGGATTGTGATGAAAGCCGCATCAGAGTCGTTGACGTTATCTCAAATCTGTCTGCAATATCAGAGGAGAATGCGGCAAGCAGCGAGGAGACAAATGCATCGATGGAGGAGCTTAACGCAACGATTAATATCCTTGCCGAGCGCGCAAAGAGCCTGAAAAAGCTCTCTGATGATTTAAACGAAGAGGTTTCATTTTTTAAGCTGTAAAAAATAAAATTAGTTATTTAAAAAAGGGCGCCCTTTTGGTATGATGTAGATATGTAGATACTAAGGGCGCTTTTTTGCGTCCAAAAAGGAGGATAACTTATGGGTATGACGGCGGAAGAAATAAAAGCTTTGTCACGCACGGAGGAGGGCATATTTGATTTAAAAGGGATAGGCGATAATATATACGCAGCGGCTTCGGAGATTTATCCGGTTTATGCGGCATTTGAGACCGAAAAAAACAGGAAGGAGGGATATCCTGATATAATGGCACAGCAGCGTATATTAAATGCTAAGATAAATTCGGATTTTACTTTTGCAAATGTGTCATTCTATACCAATATGCTTCTTAAGACAATAGAGAATATAAGTCAGGAAATATATGAGAACTATAGGGAGCTTCTTGATATGTTCAGGGCAGTTGTCAGGAGGACGCTTGCCGAATACTACGATGAGAAGGCGGAGTGCTTTAACGGAGACGGAGAGGCTGCGGACAGATTTTGCGCAGCGGTCAGAGAGGCATGCGCTCTGGACCTGTTGATTACTGAAAAATATCAAATGTGCTTTTAGCATAATAAAGAGATTGGAAAGGAAACATACAATATGGAAATTACCCTTATAATGCAGACGGCGAGAAGCGCTTCCATAGAAATTAAGGACGGTGGAAGGCATTTTACAAAGAAGCCCTATACAGTAAGGCTTAACGGAAGGGATGCTCTTACCACGGAGCACACAATTACTTCACTCTATAATTTAAAGCCTGATACGGAATATCTCGCTGAGGTGTTCGACGCAGATGAGAAGCTTGGAGAGATAAGCTTTAAGACTGATTATGAGTATGTGACGCTTGATGTGACGAAGTTCGGCGCAAAAGGGGACGGAGAGCATGATGATACGCACTTTATTCAGGCGGCAATTATGGCATGTCCGAGAGACAGCCGCATATATTTCCCTTCAGGAGTATACCGTATAACAAGTCTTTTTTTGAAAAGCCATATACGTATTGAGCTTGCTGAAGGCGCAGAGCTCAGAGCCTTTACAGACAGAGAAAGATTTCCGATATTCCCGGCAATGCTGCAAAGCTATGACGAGACGGATGAATATAATCTAGGCACATGGGAGGGAAACCCGCTGCCGATGTTTTCGGGAATTATCTGTGGTGTAGGCGTCGAGGACGTTATTATATACGGAAAAGGCACTGTAAATGGGAATTCCTCAAAGGATACGTGGTGGAAGGACCCTAAGGTGATGAAAATTGCATTCCGCCCAAGGCTTTTCTTTATAAGCGGGTGCAGGAATATAACTCTTCAGGGTGTTAAATTCTGTAATTCTCCGTCGTGGACACTGCACCCGTATTTTTCGGACAATTTGAAATTTATTGGCGTGACTGTAGAGAATCCTGCGGATTCACATAATACAGATGGATTAGACCCTGAATCCTGTAAAAATGTGGAGATACTTGGCGTGAGATTTTCCGTCGGCGATGACTGCATAGCGGTAAAGAGCGGAAAAATATATATGGGAAGAAAGCACAAGACACCATCGGAGAATATACATATCAGGCAATGCCTTATGGAGGACGGACACGGCGCGGTTACGCTTGGAAGTGAGATGGCGGGCGGCGTTGTGAAGCTGACAGTGGAGGACTGCATTTTCCGTCACACTGACAGAGGCCTTCGCATTAAGACAAGGCGCGGCCGTGGTAAGGATGCAATATTGGACGATATTATATTTAAGAATCTGACGCTTGACAATGTTATGACTCCGCTTGTAGTAAACTCCTTTTATTTCTGTGACCCGGACGGAAAGACCAGCTATGTACAGTCGAGGGAGCCGTATCCGGTGGATGACAGGACGCCTGTTATTAAAAAAATGGTATTTGAAAATATGGAATGTACCAACTGCCATGTGGCGGCTGCTTATTTTGACGGTCTTCCGGAGCAGAAGATTGAGGAAATTTACATGAAAAACATAAGCATCCGCTATGCCGAAAATCCGAAATGTGATGTGCCGGCGATGAGTGAGGGCGTAAAAAAGAGCAGCAGGAGAGGTCTGTTTGCAAGAAATGTTGTCAGGATGACGCTTGAAAATGTAAGCATAGAAGGACAGGACGGAGAAGCGTATGAGCTTATAGGAGTAGACGAGCTTATACATAAGCTCTAAATACAGTAAAATCAGAAAGGGAAAAAATATGCAGTTAGGAATCCGTTTACATGATACAAAGAAACTTCCTCTTGAGGAGAGGATTGCCGATGTGCACAATTTAGGCTTTAAATGCGGGCATCTGGCTCTTGCAAAGGTAATAAGCGAGTACCCAACCTCCGACGAGGCGCTTACACCCGGCTTTGCAATGTATTTAAAAAATCTTTTTGCAAAAAATCAGGTGGATATTGCAGTGCTTGGCTGCTATCTGAATCTTGCAAACCCTAATCCCGAAAAGCTTGCGCAGATTACCCACCGTTATATGGCGAACATACGCTTTGCATCGTGGCTTGGCTGCGGTGTTGTCGGAACAGAGACAGGTGCGCCTAACGAGACCTACACTGCCGTTCCGGAATGCCACGGAGAGGAGGCTCTGCGCACCTTCATCGCAAATCTGCGTCCCGTGGTAAAATATGCCGAGCAGATGGGAGTTGTAATGGCAATCGAGCCCGTCTGGAAGCACATAGTATATAATCCTGCACGTGCAAGACAGGTTTTGGATGAGATAGCTTCACCGAATCTTCAGATTATTCTTGACCCGGTGAATCTGCTCGATTATTGCAATTATAAGGACAGCGCGGCAATAATAGATGAGGCTATAGACGTGCTTGGCAATGACGTGGCTATGGTTCACCTCAAGGATTTTGTAGTGGAGGATGGCGCGCTCAAATCAGTAGGCGCAGGTCTTGGAGAGATGGATTATACCTCGGTAATCAGGTTTATGAAGAGCAGAAAACCGTTTATCCATGCAACTCTGGAGAACACTACGCCTGAGAACAATGTTCAGGTTAAAAGCTTTATACAGAAGCTTTATGATGAATGTGAGATATAGTGTTAAATCAACCGGGAAGCCATCCCTGAAAGATTTTCTCTAATGTGTACTCGGCTGCCTGTTCGTCAGTAAGCTGATGTGAGAAGTCTGCACGTGCCTCAGGATTTGCACCCGGTCCGTATGACTTATATTCGGCATAGAAAAAGTGATTGTGGTTTTTATCCCAATCCTTCCAGCCAACGGGCTTTATATGCTCATCCATATAGCAATTTAAATAAACGGTCTTTGCCCATTCACGCCACGGTCTGCCGAGATATACGGTAGAGGGGGGACAATCGCTCTTAAGGCTGCAGTTTTTGAGAACATAGCCGAAGGGCTGTCCCTCAGGGGTGGAGGCCGCGGTTATAAATCCATACAGCACATCGGTATCCGGGCATTCAGGAGGCAGAATATCTCCGGGCTTCTTGCTATAGATAAGACAATTATCGTAGCAGACAATTCCTCCCCCAAACAAAAAGTCAACATCACCCTGAAGATAGCAGTCCTTAAAGTAATGTCTTCCCAGAACTCTGGGTCTGGCTTCCCCGGGTCCCTTAAAGCCTCCCGGGCTTGCCTCCTTTATCGGAAGAGGCGCCGTGAAGAGAGTGTCCTGGCTTCCGATTAATCCGCAGTCGAAAAATGCATTTCTGTCGCCGTCAACATAGAGCGCAAGAGCCTGTCCGGCTGTATGACCGTAGCCGGCATCGTTCTTAAATGTAAGGTGCTTCGCAGTGAAATCATGGGTGTCTATCCTGACTGATGCTGTGCGGAAGGTGCCGCGCTTCCCGCCGTCGGGCATTATATCCGCTGCTCCATGTCCATATACTATTATTGTCTTTTCCCTGCCTGAACCGATGAAGGTCAGGTTAGGTCTTGTAATTATAAGCTTTTCGCGGTATATTCCCTCGCCTATATGTATATTTACAGGTTCAACGGAAGATTTTTCCGCCGGAAATGTTTTTTCCGCCGGTATGTAATTTTCCTGAGGAGAGGCGTCCTCTGAAAAGCCTGCTGAGACAGAGCTGAGAGCGTCTGCGATGGTTTTAAAATCAGGTGTATTATCGGGACAGTTTACATAGATATCAATCATTTTGAACCTCCACTGTGCTTTAGCTTTGTTTACCGCTTAACATATTATAACATATGTAGAGGCAAAGTAGAAAACAGAAAATAATTGAATAATAATTTATTTTGGTGCATAATAAGTATATGCATTTGCATACATGTGTAAACTGAAAATGGAGGAAACAGCAATGAAAAAAAGTATAGGTTCAAAGGTTTTTGCAATGCTTATAGTTATGGCGGGAATGTTTCTTGTGGTGGCTGTCATAAATATCCGGTCTTTGTCGGCAATTCAAGGTAATACGGATAAGCTTGACACTTATCTTGCGATGGAGCAGACAAGGGGTGACATGTCGGCATCCTTCCAGCAGGTACAGTTGTATTCCAATCTTTCATATTATAAGGCGGAATCGCAGGATGCAGAGACAATCAGGACGAAGCTTTCGGATGCCATTGATGATGTATTGATGTCGGTCGGCGGAATGCAGATGATTGCTCAGGACAGCGGGGATGAGCAGCTGAGCGCATCAGTTGACGAGCTGGCGGAAGAAATAAAGGTTTTTACGGATTATGCCTCACAGATTCTGGAGAAGGCAAATGCCGGAGATACTGCTGCTACCTTGGAGCTTGTGAATAATATTTATTCCGCGATGGCGCCGGCACAGAATGCAGAGAGCGCTTACAATGAACTGCTGGAAACCAAAAAAGAAGAAATTACTGAAAATGCAAGTCGATATGTCACATATACATATGCTTTTAACGTCACATTAACCATATTGTACCTGTTGATTATTGCAGGAGCCTTTGTGATTGTAATGAAGACAATCGCCGGACCGGCGAAAAGCTCGGGAAAGCAGCTTGCACGGATTGTCAGTAAGCTTAACAATAATGAGGGTGACCTTACTGAGCGTATTCCGGTGAGGACAAAGGATGAAATCGGACAGATGACTGCCGGGGTTAACAGCTTTTTGGAAACAATGCAAAAGATTATGCAGACATTAAAAGCTGATGCGGAGAGCCTGAAGGTATCCGCAGATGTGGTGCGCTGCGAAATTAAGGAGTCAAATGAAAGTGCAGGTAATGTATCCGCTACCATGGAGGAAATGTCCGCGGGTATGGAAGAAATTTCAGCCACACTCGGACAGATTGCATCAGGAAGCGACAGTGTGGTAAATGACATTCAGGCAATGCTTAATCATGTCGGCGATGGCGTGAACCTTGCCGCAAAAATTAAAGAGCGCGCCAGAAATATGCATGAAACGACGATTTTGGACAAGGAAAGCACGAACCGTTCAATGCTTGATATGCGTGAGAAGCTTATGAAGGCTGTAAATGAAAGCCGCAGTGTAGAGCAGATTAACAGTCTTACAGGTGAAATATTAAATATTGCAAGTCAAACGAATCTTCTCGCGCTCAATGCTTCAATCGAAGCGGCAAGGGCAGGAGAGGCCGGCAAAGGCTTTGCGGTTGTTGCAGATGAAATACGTAAGCTTGCAGATAACAGCAGAGATACAGCGAACAATATTCAGAGCATTAGTAATATGGTGACGGAGGCCGTGCAGCGCCTGTCAGATAATGCGGAGGATATGGTACGTTTTGTGGATGAAAAGGTTATGAAGGATTACGATGAGTTCGTAGCGGTTGCCGGACAATATGAGAATGATGCAGACAGCGTTAATATGATTATGTCTGAATTTTCCAATAATACAAACGGGATTAACCAGAC
>JAJQGF010000318.1 GCA_021200695.1 Lachnospiraceae bacterium | reverse complement strand
TATTTGTCAAGGTGCATCTGCTGTTTCAGCGACAGCTTTAATATAATATCATATGCCGCAATCATTGTCAACAGCTTTTTTTACTTTTTTTGACTCTTTTCACTTTAAAAGTCTATATTGCTTTGGTTTTCCCCAAGCAACGAGTATGAGTATATCATTCGGTATTTTGGTTGTCAACCCCAAAAATGAAGTCTTAAAAAAAGAAAATTCTCGTTTATTTTTCAGTCAATTTATATTTTCCCAGGTCGATTGTCCGGTAATATATGGTCATAATTATACTGCACAGTACCCAGCCCATTGGATAGCCGAGGGCTATCGGTATTACAGAATCCGTTATTCTTGACATTGCAAACAGATATATTTGTCTGAACAGAATAAAACAGCTCATCATAATTATCATTGGCGCGGTCGAATTTCCAGCGCCCCTAAGCGAGCCGGCATAAACCTGATTAGCACATATTGCAATATAGAACGGCATTAGCAGTCTCATAAAAAGCGCTCCATAATACAATACCTCTTCATCTCCGTTAAACAATCCGACAAGCTGAGGTGCAAATATCCATGTTGGTATTATCAATACGACTGCAGTAACGAGACATATCCTTATTCCGACTCCCGTACCCTTCTTTGCCCTGTCAGCTTTTCCGGCTCCGAGGTTTTGTCCCACAAACGTGGTAACAGAAAGTCCGACGCTCTGTATTGGAAGCATGCATACCTTGTCAATCTTTCCGTAAGAGGACCAGCCGGCCATTGCGGCAGAACCGAATTTATTTATATATGACTGAACAAATACATTTGAAAAGGAGGTTATCATCATCTGAAGCGCCGCAGGCAGTCCAACCGTTATAATCTGCCTTAATATATTTTTATGGAGACGCACCCTCCGCCATTGTATTCTGTAATTTCTCTTTTCCATGGTAAGGACAAGCAATATGAGCAGGGCTGATACTCCCTGTGCTATTATGGTAGCATAGCCGGCTCCCTCTACCCCCATATTAAGTCCGACAACAAACAGAATATCCAACAGTATGTTTAATATCGTAGAAAAAATAAGGAAGTACAAGGGTCTTTTAGAATCTCCCACAGCCCTGAGAATACCTGAGCCCATATTATAAAAGAGAAGTCCGGTAACTCCGGCAAAATATATTCTCAGGTAGCTTTGCGCCGAATCAAACACATCACCGGGTGTGCCCATAAGCACAAGCAGCTTCGGCACAAGTAAAATCGCCCCAAACGTACAAAAAATACTCATTATGAATGTAAGTGCAATAGTTGTCTGCACAGAGCGTGCGACTCCCTCATCATCCTCCGCTCCATAATATTGTGATATAACCACACCCGCGCCGGTTGAAAGTCCCGTAAAAAAGCCTATAAAAGTATTTACAATGGAATCCGTAGAGCCTACGGCAGCAAGAGCCTCCTTTCCCACGTAGTTGCCCACCACAATGCTGTCCACCGTGTTATACAGCTGCTGAAAAACATTACCCACCATAAGCGGGAGCGCAAATAAAAGAAGACTCTTTACAATAGAGCCCTCCGTCATGAGAGTTTGTTTTTTTGTTTTATTGCCGTCAGACATTTTTAATCCTCCCTCCGGAGTACATTATATAACATTATTACAATAACAGTTATTACATATTAAATTGTCATTGCAATGATACAGCAAATGTATCCGCATCGTTTACAAGCGTAAGTAAAACCGAGCCTATATTATCCGCCATTTCCTCATCAATCTCTATCATCAGCACGACCTCCTCCTTTTCTCCGGCAGCCATGCTTCCGATATAGGTTGACAAATCATTTGTGAGCATTGTCACAAGAGCCGTTCTTGTATAACTGTTATTTACAGTTATCTTAAATACAAAAGTCTGTGACAGAATATCAATGCTCTGTTCAGCGCCGGAATTGTTTGCCATCTCAAAATTTAGTACAAGCAGCTTTTTGCCCGAAGAAGCATCAAGCGAAAAAAAGCTGTTGGTCTGTCCGTCGTCAGGATAGCTGTCACATACCTTCATGTCAGAATAATCAATGCTCACACCGTCAGGAAGTCCTAAAAACTGAGCTATTGAAGCCGCACCCTGCGCTGTCCTCTCTGATGAATTATTTACAACCGTGACAACAGACGGCTGCTCGTCCTTTTCCGGCGTCTGCGCCTCTTCAGTCTGCCCTGGCTCAGTATTTTCCTCATTCTCCTCTATAAGAGACAGATCCACAAGTCTGCTCCTGTGGTTTGCATCATATCTGAGCAGGAGCATGGCAGCATATTCTCCTATCTCCTGCTCCTCTTCCTCAGTCATATCCGGTATCATATTTCCACAGCCTGTAAGAAGTACACTGCCAAGAATCACCGCTGCAAGCCCCCTTGCAGCATTTTTTTTATGTATATGCTTAATCCTCATATAATTCCTCTTCCGATTCATATAATATTCTCCCGGCTGTCCGATGCAGCTTTCTTTTTATCAAGTATAATATAAATTCCCGCAATAATCAATGCAATGACGCCTGCTGCAAAGAACAAAATTATTTTCTGCAGGGTAAATGCATCAGCAAAATCAAACAGGGCAAGCTTGAAGCATATTATCAATGCGAGCACAAGACCATATATTCTCAAAAACTTCTGTCTGTTCACAAATCCCGCACCCACACACGCAAGCGCGAGCACCATAAGAATTATACTGTTAAGAACGGGCACACCGCTCTTAAAAAGAGCACCCATATAACTCAGAAAAACTGCAAGGACAAGGTTTTTCATTTTAAAATGCATATTATATTTTTCCTGAAGAATTAAAACTATTGTTGCGGTGCCAAAAACAAGCATGCATAAATATGTAATATATGCATTCCTGTATACAGGATTCAAGAGAAGCAGAAAGCATGCTGCCTGTGTTCCTATTGCAAGTGCATTATATATGACAATATATTGGTCATGCATTCTCTTAAAATTATTAAATAAAATCATACCGGCGAGCAATATTCCGACTATAGACGGCAGCCTGATAATTGACGGCATATTTTCTGAAGCATATATAATGAGCGCTGCTGTAAGCACTATTTCATTATATGTTTTCCACCTGCTTATGCATATTATCCCAAGGAACACTCCTGCAAGAAGTATATACGAGGCAGGAGGAGCGGCGATGCAAAGAAAAAGGCATGTAAAAAAGGTAAGCGCCGCATCACATATCCTTATATTTATATTTCCCCTGAAGGCAAACAGCTTTGAAAGCACCATCAGTATAACCAGGCATGCCGCAGCCTCCATACCCCTTTTATCCGAAATATATGAAATATTGAGCAGCTCAGAAAAATATATTGTAAATGCCATAAAGCTTATGTAACAGTATATATGGCATTTCTCAGGCAGCCTCATCACAGTCATCACGGCAAAGGCCACCGCAGCAACAATGCACAGACCCGCCAGAGTAACGGGTCTGTATGAAGCGTCAAGCTCTGTAAGAACGATATTTACGGCTATTGCATTAAAAAACGCGCTAATCGCATAAGCTGTAATTATTCCCGCATTGCCGCCATAGGCAAGGCTCCTGCCGGCAAGTTCATCAGCCTCAACGCGCTGATTTTTAATCCTCAGTATCAATATAAAATGAATTACTATGCCGGAGCACACAAGATAAATCATTGTCACTTCCGCTCCGACAAAACCGTATTTCGCACGGAATGCATAGTACAGCGAAAAAATTGCCGTTAAAACAATATGAAGCGCATCCGTAACAGCCTGACTGCTCTTAACCTGAACAATGGCATAAATAAGATTAAGTATAATAAGAATAGCTGAAGCTACAAGGAATTCCCCTTCACCCATTTTACCCTCAAGCAGCATAAAACAGACATATCCCGCCAAAATTCCGAGCAGCTTATACATCGGTGAGCTTCTCCTGTGACTGAAAAAAGGAACAAGCGCCGCGCCTGACAGCGCAGCGGCACATAACGCATAAAGACACATTTCCTTTATAAATCCGTTCATATAATTCATTCCGAGCATCACAAGCGAGACAAGAATAAACATCCCTCCTATAATGCCAAGAATCGAAGCGCCGACAACAAACTCCGTGTCAGGCAGTCTCCTCCTGCGGCCATATTTCTTCCTGACATCGCACTCCTTCTCATCCGCCGGCTCCTGCCAATATTGTACATTTGGAGATTTTGGACTTTCCTCCTGCAAACACTGTGCCTCCTGTATACGCCTTACATATATATCATAATTTCTGTTAAACTCGTTTTGCAGCATGTCAAGCTGAGAGCCCTGCTGCGCTACCCTGCTCTTAAGCTCCCTCAGATACTCATCAAAATATTTATCACCTGATTCATCCGGCAATCTGTTTATTTCCTGTTCAAGCTTTTCCAGCTTTCCTAACTTCATATTATTTATATCCATAACCCGAGCCTCCTCATATTATATCTTATATCTAAAAAGCATCACAATAAACCTCTCCGGGGTCAATAAGCGGCTCACCGCTGCGCCGTCACGCTGTCAAGCTCAAACCAGAACATAACACCATTGTCATAATTTGTCACGCCGTATTTCTGGTTCATGGACTCCATAATTGCCTTAACAATAGAGAGTCCAACACCGCTTCCTCCATACTCTCTCGTTCTCGCCTTGTCCACTTTATAAAACTTTTCCCAGATATGGCTGAGAGAATCCTCCGGTATGGGAATCCCGGTGTTAAAGACAGATACCTTAACCCTGTCTGCATATTCGGTAAGCGTAACTTCAATATATTTTTCATTTTCACAATGATTTACCGCATTGGAAAAGTAATTCATAAAAACCTCCTCCGTCTTAAATTCATCAGCCCACACATAAATTGCCGGATAATCCTTCATTCTGACTTCTATCGAATTCTGCTTTGTAAGAATCTCTGCGGACTGAATATAATTTTTTATAAGCGAGGTAATGTCAAACCGCTCCATGCTTACAACATCATTGCCAAATTCAAGCTGATTGAGGGTAAGAAGCTTTTTAACCATTGTATTCATCTTGGCCGCCTCGTCCATAATAACCTCACAGTAAAATTCTCTGCTCTCCGGGTCATCATTTATTCCCTCATGCAATCCCTCTGCATATCCCTGTATCAGTGCTATAGGTGTCTTAAGCTCATGTGAAACATTGGCAAGAAATTCCTTGCGCATCTCATCCGTTTTTTCTTTTCGCTGTATATCATTCTTGAGTTCATTATTGGCAGTCTTTAATTCAGATATGGATTTCTCCAGGGAATCCGAAAGCTTGTTGATATTTTCCCCCAACAAATCTATCTCATTATGGGCTCCGCCCACATATTTTGCCTCAAAATCAAGCTGCACCATTTTTTCCGAGATATTGCTGAGCTCAAGTATCGGCTTTGTTATTTTCTTTGATATCGTCCATATAATCAGCCCGCATACAATGGTTCCCGCTATTCCCACATAACCGAAGAAGCGGTTTGCAAGCCTTGCGCTCTCTCTCATGCTTTCGACCGGTGTACGCATGATAAAGGATATTCCTGAATTCAGCCTGCCATACATTTCAATATATTCACTGCCCTCCGCACCGCTCCTTTGTATAATGTAATCGTCGCCCTCCTCAATCACATCGGTATTATTATCCATGGGAATCTCAAAAATATAGCCTATAAGCCTGTTCTCAAGCTGCTGTCCTCCGTTTTTTGATACAAATTTCATCTGCGAATAAGCATCCATAACACATATTGTTATATTATAACGGCTGCACACATCCTCAAGCTCATTTTTGAAGGAATCGGTATCATATTCATCGCTGTTTGCAGACTGGCTTATTACGGTGTATGCATCAAGGATTACGTTTATCTTGCTCTTTATATAATACTCTTCAAGAAAAATGTTATTTATTACAAGGCAGACTACGATTATTCCCGTCATAAGTCCTATAAAAATCAATGCAAACTGTCTCCTGATGGACATTTTCATAGCTTCTCCTCCGGAATTATGATTGATACGTTTTATAAAATTCTATCACTTTTGCTTTTTTTACTCAACATTTTACATAAAAAAGGTATACCCGTTAAAGAGTATACCTCATAAAATAAATTTATAAATTTAATATTATACCCTGACATTATTCCTGCAGCTTATATCCCATTCCCCATATTGTCTTTATCATTTCTCCGCCCTTATCTCCAAGCTTGCTTCTGAGCTTTTTGACATGAGTATCGATTGTTCTGGCATCTCCGAAATAATCATAATTCCAGACATTGTTAAGTAATTTCTCCCTAGAAAGCGCAATGCCCTTATTTTCTATAAAATATGTCAGAAGCTCAAACTCCTTATAGCTAAGCTCTATATCCTTATCATCCACCAGAACACGATGCGCAGTCTTGTCCACCTTAATACATCCGCAGCTCAGCAGCTCATCATTGCCTGCATGATTTGTTCTCCTCAAAATCGCCTCTATCCTGGCAACCAATATCTTCGGGCTGAAGGGCTTTGATATATATTCATCTACACCCAGCTCAAAGCCCTGAAGCTCGTCTCTCTCATCAGCTCTGGCTGTAAGCATTATAATAGGTACCTTCGAATGCTGCCTAATCTCTCTGCATACCTGCCAGCCGTCCATCTTTGGCATCATAACATCAAGGACTATCAGCGCAATATCCTTTTCCGAAAAAAACAGGTCAACAGCTTCTTCTCCGTCCCCTGCTTCAAGGACCTCATAGTTTCCCTTTACAAGAAAATCCCTGACAAGCTTACGCATTCTGCTTTCATCATCTACTACCAAAACCTTTAATTTATCCATATGCACTCCTTAGGCTGCTCCGCGCAGACACAGCCTGTCGCCGGGGCTTCCAAAAAGCAAACAGCGCATCAGGCATGTCCTCATGGTTTTTTATAAGCTTATTATAAATTATATTTATGTATAATCTGTGAATTTTTACTCTGTTTCTATATTCAGCTCACGCTCCTTTTCGCGAACTGCGTTTTCACGCTCCGTAAGCTGCTGCTCCCATGAGGCATACCTGTTGGTTATTACATTTTCATAATTTAATATATTGGGCTGTTCAGAATTAAGAGTTATGAAAAACATTGCCAGAACTGCAATTACAAGCACTATATTCAGCATTACCGATATAAAAAGCGCACGGCTTCCTGAGTCGCCTGATTTTTTCCCCGGAGTGTTTGCCCGTCTTCCGGCAGAGACATTGTCCCCCCTTACGACTTTACTCCCCTTCTGAAGCGGAAGCGCCTGTATATCCTTATCCGATATATCTGAGCAGCCGGTCAGGAATATATGAAGCTCACTCAGAAATTCCAGCCCCACCGGAGTTTTAAAAAGCTGCTCGGAGATTGCCTTATCATACACCTTCAAAATACTTTCAGGCCTGGAATAGTCCATTTTACTTTTAAGGTAATCAATCTTTTTTTGCTCAAGTCCGGCAAGCCTTGCCTCATTTTCCGAATAAAAGATATGCTCGCCGACCCTGTACTGCTTTGACTTTTTTTCATTGGAGTTTTCCATTTCTGTCCCTCCTGTCATATGCCTGTTATTACATTTATACATATACAGCAAAATTGCAGCATTTATTATTTTATGGCAGAAACGCTTATCAGAAGCAAATATGTGAAAAAAAGACAACCACAAGACCCATAATGGAGTAGACGGGAGTCGAACCCGTGTCCAAAAGCCCATTCCCTGTCCTTCTACTATCATAGTCCGTTATCCCGGGTATAAAATACCCTTTTCCCTCTCATATAAGGAAACGAACAGCCTTATATGTTCGGTAGCTTCATAATACGCCCATACACGCAAAGCTTAATGCATGTCGTTTCTCACATAGTCGATGCCCGTATTCTAAAGTGTGAGTGCCTCAGAGCGGACAGCAGCCTTTAGGCTGCGTATGCTAAATTATCGTTAGCGTTCAGTTTAATTTTGTGATTAACGTGTCACAACGGATAGCTTCTCCAGCTTCAAAGCCCCTGTCGAAACCTTTACTACCCCTTATTTAATTATAGAAAGCAATGCTTTAACAATGCAATTATATAAAATCTTTGATTTTAAGTCAACAAGTATAAAATTTCTTTTATCAAATCTGACGGTTACCTCCCTTAAATTCCCTCTCTGCCTCGCGCTTCTGCTCCTTCCTTGCAATGTCCTCTCTCTTGTCATAGAGCTTCTTTCCTCTGGCAAGACCTATTTCAACCTTTACTCTTCCCTCCTTAAAGTATACCTGTATGGGAACAAGAGTATACCCTTTTTCCTTAATTTTACCGGAAAGCTTGTTTATCTCATATTTATGCATAAGAAGCTTTCTGACCCGCATAGGGTCTTTATTGAAAATATTTCCCTTCTCATATGGGCTTACATGCATACCGTATATATACACCTCTCCGTCCTCAATGCGTACAAATGCCTCTTTTATGCTGCATTTTCCCATGCGTATAGACTTTACCTCCGTTCCATGAAGAGCGATGCCTGTCTCATAGGTCTCATCTATAAAATAATCGTGAAATGCTTTTTTGTTATTTGCCGCAAGCTTTTGAGCTTCTCTTCCTTTAGCCATTTTCTTTACCCCGTCTTACTCATTATCCATATCAGTCAATATATCAAAATCTATAGAGCGCGTCATTCTGTCACAGCCGGACACACTTACCTTCACCGGCATTCCAAGCTGAAATACTCTGCCTGTGTATGTGCCGACAATCTCGTTTTTATCCTCAATACATATATAATAGTCACCGGGGATTTTGGATATATGCACCATGCCCTCTATAGTGTCAGGCAGCTCCACATATAATCCCCACCTTGTAACACCGCTCACAACACCTTCAAATACCTCGCCTATATGCCCCTCCATATACTCAACCTTTTTCAGCTTGTCGGTCTCCCGTTCAGCCTCGTCCGCGCGTCTCTCCGCCTCAGAGGAATGCTTTGCGACCTCCGGCAGAATATCCCTGTAATGCTCAATTTTCCCTTCGTTAAGCCTTCCACGCAGTGAATCCTTAATTATACGGTGAATCTGAAGGTCCGGATATCTTCGTATAGGAGATGTAAAGTGACAATAATAGCTGCATGCCAGTCCAAAATGTCCGGTACATTCGGTGCTGTATTTTGCCTGCTTCATACTGCGAAGCGCAAGACGGCTTATCATGGTCTCCTCCTTAGTACCCGCAATTTTTGAAAGAAGCCTCTGTATCTCCTTCGGGTGCACCTCTTCACCTCCGGTCTTAGAGCCCCTCTTGCCTGTCGATTTCATATAATATCCGTAATTGCCGATAAACGCGGCAAGCTTTTCAATTCTTTCGGGGTCGGGTACATCATGCACACGGTATACAAAGGGTGTCTCGGTCCAGAAAAAATGCTGCGCCACTGTCTCATTCGCAGCAAGCATAAAGTCCTCTATTATATCGGTTGCCCTATTTCTTTCATATGCCTTTATCTCAACAGGATGTCCATCCCTGTCAAGGCTAATCCTACACTCCGGGAAGTCAAAGTCTATCGAGCCGCGCTTTTTACGTTTGTTTCTCAAAAGTCCCGCAAGCCGCTCCATAAGCTTAAACAAATCAGTCATGTCAGCATATTCAGCATAATCCGGGTTTGTTTTAATTATGGCCTCATCCTCAAGAATATTCATAACCTGAGTATATGACATGCGCTTATCAACTCTTATCACAGACTCGACAATTTCATGGTCAGTAATTTCGCCGTTTTTATCAATAGACATAAGGCAGCTTAGCGCAAGTCGATTCTCTCCCTCGTTAAGCGAGCAAATCCCGTTTGAAAGAGTATGCGGCAGCATCGGAATTACTCTGTCAACAAGATATACACTTGTCCCCCTCTTTAAAGCCTCACGGTCCAGCGCGCTTCTCTCCTGAACATAATTTGCAACATCTGCGATATGTACTCCCAGATGATAATTTTCGCCGTCAAACTCCACACTCACCGCATCGTCCAAATCCTTAGCGTCCTCACCGTCGATTGTCACCATTGTGACATTTCTCAGGTCCCGTCTGCCTGCCATATCAGCCGCGGAAACCTCCTTTGCAACATTCTTCGCCTGGGCCAGAACCTTTTCACTGAACTCGCACGGAAGCTCATACCCCCTGACGATTGACATAATATCGACACCGGGGTCATTCACATGTCCCAGAAGCTCTGTTATTTCACCCTCCGGACTTCTTCTCCCATCGCCGTAATCCCTGATTTTCACAACAACCTTATGCCCGGTGACAGCATTCCCTGAATTTTCCTTTGAGATAAAAATATCCCTCGATATTCTTCCATTGTCAGGAGTTACAAAACCATAATTATGACCTGACTGCTCATAAGTACCCACCACAGTGGTAAAGCCGCGTTCTATAATACGAACCACCCTGGCCTCCTGCCTTCTTCTCCCGTGTCCGCCGGAGGAAAGCAGCGCAACCTGAACAGTGTCGCGGTGAAGGGCGCCTCCCGACTTTCCCTCCGGAATATAAAGGTCCTCCTCCCTTCCTTCTATTTCGACAAAGCCAAAGCCCTTGGTATTACTTATATAGGTGCCGATAAGCACAGTCTCAGGAGCCTCCTTATATTTTACCCCTGACGCGGATGTGAGTCTGTTTTTCTTTTTTCTGTTTTTTACATTTTTATATTTCTCATTTATTTTTTTCATAATTTATTATAATCCCCACAAAAAAATACCACTCTTGCATCACAAGAGTGGTTTTCATAAGCAAACTAAAACAGGTTCAGGTTAAGTATAACAGCAAGCAGCATAAAAAGCACCGCAAGAGCTGTGGTTCCCTTAACCATCAGACCCTCCTTTGAACGGCTCTTATTCTTACTCCAAAAGGTTTCAGCCGCACCTGCTATCGAACCAAGTCCGGCAGACTTACCCTCCTGAAACAGCACCAGCACAGTGAGTACAATACAGACCAATATAAAAATAACTGTCAATACAATTCTAAGTATACCCATATTTACCTCTCATCACAAATCATTCATCAAATCCGGCTAAATTTATCAACAATAGACATACTAACATATAGCAAAAACAATTTCAACTGTTTTTTGCAAGTTAATGCAGCAAGTTAATGTATACCAAAGCCTAGTCATACTTTTTGCCGGCAAGAATCTCACAGTAGTCCTTATAGTTCTTTTCAAGAAGCGCAGGTGTGTCCAGACCATAAGGACATTTTGATTTGCATTTGCCGCAATGCAGACACTTCTCAATAAGCTTCATCTTCTCCTGCATCTGTGGAGTAAGCTGTGCCGCCGACGGCGCCCTGCGTATCATAAGGCTCATTCTCGCGCAGTTATTTATCTCTATTCCAACCGGACATGGCATACAATAGCCGCATCCTCTGCAGAAATCTCCCAGAAGCTCTTTTCTGTCCTTATCTATTACCGCCCTCAGCTCATCATCCATAACCGGCGGCTCATCAATGTATGAGAGAAATTCGTCAAGCTCGCTCTCTCTTTGTACTCCCCATATAGGAAGCACATTATCAAACTGCGCAAGGTATGCGTATGCTGCCCTCGAATTGGTAATAAGACCTCCCGACAGCGCCTTCATGGCAATAAAGCCCATATTTGCTTCCCTGCACTTCTCAACAAGCTCTATATCCTTCTGCGTGGCAAGATAACAAAAGGGAAACTGCAGTGTATCATATAGGCCGCTCTCTATAGCCTCAGCCGCCACATTAAGCCTGTGATTGGTAATCCCTATATGCCGCACCATGCCTTTTTCCTTAGCCTCAAGCATAGCCTCGTACAGTCCGGTACCGTCTCCCGGCCTCGGACAAAACGATGGATTGTGGAATTGATAAATATCAATATAATCTGTCTTTAAATTTTTAAGAGAAGTATTAAGCTCCTTCCAGAAGGCTTCCGCGTCCTGCGCGCCCGTCTTTGTGGCAATACAGACCTTATCACGCATTCCCTCAAACGCAGCGCCTACCTTCTCCTCACTGTCAGTATAATATCTGGCGGTGTCATAAAAGGTAACTCCATGCTCATAAGCCTTGCGAAGCAGCCTTACAGCCTCATCCATTGTTATGCGCTGAATAGGAAGCGCGCCGAAGGAATTCTTTTCTGCAATAATACCTGTCTTTCCTAATGTAACCTTAGTCATTCCGGCCTTTCTCCTTAACCCGAACTGTTTATTTGCGTACCAGCAGAGATTTTCCCGTCATCTCAGCAGGCTGCTCCATTCCCATAATCTGAATAAGCGTGGGAACTATATCAGCAAGGCAGCCGTTTTCCCTGAGTGTGTATTCTTCATCATAGTTTACAAGTATAAAGGGCACCTGATTGGTCGTATGTGCAGTAAACGGTTCTCCTGTCTCATAATCAATAAGCTGCTCTGCATTTCCGTGGTCGGCGCAGATAAATAGAACACCATCAACCTCCTTTACAGCCTCGACAGCCTTTCCAACGCACTCGTCAACCGCCTCACAGGCTTTCTTCGCAGCCTCAAGCACACCTGTATGTCCTACCATATCAGGATTTGCAAAGTTGATGATAATTACATCGTATTTTCCCGAGCGGACAGCGCCGGTAAGCTTATCGCACACCTCATATGCACTCATCTCAGGCTTTAAATCATAGGTTGCAACATCTTTGGGCGAATTTACAAGAATTCTGTCCTCACCCTCGTTTGGCTTCTCAACTCCGCCGTTAAAGAAAAATGTGACATGGGCATACTTTTCTGTCTCGGCTATACGCGCCTGCTTCATTCCGTTTGCGGCAAGCCATTCTCCGAAGGTATTGTTTACGCCAACCTTGTGGAAGACAACCTCCTTGTTTGGAATCGTAGGGTCATAATCCGAAAAACAGACAAATGTTACCTTCCTTCTCTCTCCCCTGTCAAAGCCCTTAAAGTCATCATCACAGAAGCAGCGTGTAATCTCCCTTGCACGGTCCGGCCTGAAATTAAAGAATACAACAGAATCTCCATCCTGTATCAGGCCTGTCGCCTTGCCGTCCTCCACTACAACAGTGGGCTTTACAAACTCGTCAGTCTCGCCCCTGTCATATGAATTACTAATTGCACAGACTCCGCAGGGTGCGGTAAGTCCCTCTCCCTTAGTCATGGCATCATAGGCAAGCTTTACGCGGTCGTAGTTGTTATCTCTGTCCATAGCATAATAGCGGCCCATAACAGACGCAATCCTTCCAACG
>JAJQGF010000238.1 GCA_021200695.1 Lachnospiraceae bacterium | reverse complement strand
CAAGGGAATCTCAGATAAGGCAGAATGTCTTGTTGACGATGGAGTCGATGACATGGAGACATTTCTGTCAACACTGATAGAGCATGCGGAATATGTTCTCAGTCAGACACCTGAGATGCTGCCTGTATTAAAGCAGGCCGGAGTGGTTGATTCCGGCGGGCAGGGACTGGTTGAGGTGCTGCGAGGTGCCTTTGATGCATATCTTGGCAAAGAGCTTGACCTGAGTATAAGCGATACCACAGTAAAAGCCGGCGCGGCGTCGGACGAGAGGGAAGCTGATATAAGGTTTGGATATGATACGAAATTTATTATCGTTCTTTCAAAGAGCTTTAATATTAAGAACGAGATGGATTTTAAGGCTTATCTTGAATCAATTGGAGACTCAGCAGAATGCACGACAGACGACGGTATGGTAAAGGTACAGTTACATACCAATGACCCGGGTCTTGCACTTCAAAAGGGTCTTAAGTATGGCCAGCTGTCTGATATAAGTATACAAAATATACGTCTTGGGAGTAAGCAAAAGTCTGAGGGCGAAGCATGCGATACCGCTAAAACCGCAGGGCTTTTGGATGTGTCCGCTAAAGAGGAGCTGTCCCTGTCCGGCGAACCAAGAAAGCAGTATGGTTTTATTGCGGTTTCGGCCGGTGACGGTGTAAATGAGATATTCAGGAGTCTGGGTGTTGACTATATAATAGAGGGCGGACAGACAATGAATCCAAGCACCGCGGATATTCTCGATGCTGTGGACAAGGTAAATGCAGATACAATTTTTGTGCTGCCTAACAATAAAAATATTGTGCTTGCGGCAAATCAGGCCGCTGAGCTAATGACTGAAAAGAATCTGCTTGTGATTCCAACAAAGACAATTCCACAGGGCATCACCGCAGTTATCAATTTTGTGCCTGAGCTTACCGCTGATGAAAACGAGACCTTTATGCTGCGGGAAATAGGTAATGTAAAAACAGGTCAGGTAACCTATGCAGTCCGCGATACGGTAATTGATGATATCAGCATACAAAAGGACGATTTCATGGGCATAGGCGACAGTGGAATTCTTTCTGCGGGAAGCAGTATGGATGCTGTCACTGATGAAATGCTTGAGATGATGGTTGATGAGACCTCTGAGCTTATCAGCATATATTACGGCGCAGATGTGACTGAGGCAGCTGCGTCTGCCGCTAAAAACAGAATTGCCGGGAAATTTCCGAACTGTGATATAGAGCTTCAGTATGGCGGACAGCCGATTTATTATTATATAATTTCTGTTGAATAAACATGTGGATGAAGGCAGATGATATGCCGATGCTACGGTCGCTGAGGAGGCAGATTTTTCTGTCTCCTTTTTTTAAAATAGCAGACAGGCTTGTGCATGCTGCATAACAACAAATTAGTCAACTATACAAAAAGAGGCGTATATGAGGCAGGATACTCCGATTATTGAATTAAAGGGCATTGGCGATAAGACACAGAGGCTTTTTCAAAAGCTGGATATTCGCACTGCAGGCGAGCTTTTGAGACATTATCCGAGAGATTACGAAATTTACAGGGAGCCGGTAAAGCTTTCCGAAGCTCTTCCGGGTCAGATTAACGCAGTTTATGTTCAGGTGACTGCAATATCAGGTCAGAAAAAGGTTAGAAGGCTGACTATACTTAATGTAAATGTAAGAGATGAAACCGGCATTATGCAGCTTACATTTTTTAATATGCCTTTTTTGAAAAAAATCCTCAAACCGGGAGGCTTTTACCTGTTCAGAGGGCTTGTACAGAGCAGGGGCAGCCTTAAAATCATGGAGCAGCCCAAACTTTATACCTATGATGAGTACAAAAAACAGACGAATAAGCTTCTCCCTAAATATGGGCTTACAAAGGGACTTACGAATCAGACGGTGCAGAAGGCAATACGGCAGGCTCTGTCACTTTATGAATATGAGGAGGAATATTATCCGGAAAATATAATTGCCGAAAATGATTTGATGTCATACAGAGAGGCTGTTAACACAATTCACTTTCCGGTGGATATGGACAGTCTGATGAAAGCAAGAAAGAGGCTTGTTTTTGACGAATTTTTTGACTTTCTGTTCATGCTTAAGAAAAACAGTGGACTGTCAGCGGCTCTTGTAAATTCATATCCTATGTTTGAAACGGCGGATACGGTGCGCTTTCTTGAGCAGCTGCCGTATACCTTGACAGATGCGCAAAAGAAGGTTTGGGCAGAGCTTCGCGATGACCTTGGCGGCATACGCTGTATGAACCGCCTGATTCAGGGGGATGTAGGCTCAGGCAAGACTATTGTCGCTGTGCTTGCGCTGCTGATGTGTGCGGCAAACGGATATCAGGGTGCGCTGATGGCACCAACCGAGGTTCTTGCGCAGCAGCACTATGAAGTTATATCTGATTATACCGGGCGCTATTCCCTCTGCTTCAAGCCTGTACTTCTTGTCGGTTCAATGAGCGCAGGCCAGAAGTGCGAAGCCTATAGCAGAATAGCTGAGGGAGAGGCAAACATAATAATTGGCACACATGCACTTATACAGGAAAGGGTGAGCTATAAATCCCTCGCGCTGGTCGTTACTGACGAACAGCACAGGTTCGGCGTAAGACAGAGAGAGCATCTCGCCTTAAAGGGAAGAAATCCGCATGTGCTTGTTATGAGCGCAACTCCAATACCGAGGACTCTTGCTATTATTCTGTACGGAGACCTGAGTATTTCCGTAATAGATGAGTTGCCCGCGGACAGGCGTCCTATAAAAAACTGTGTTGTGGGAACTGCATTTCGTCCCAAGGCCTATGAATTTATAAAAAAAGAAGTGGAGAGCGGAAGACAGGCCTATATAATTTGTTCTCAGATAGATGCC
>JAJQGF010000296.1 GCA_021200695.1 Lachnospiraceae bacterium | reverse complement strand
CAAAATCATATGATTTATTTTTGTTTTTCAGCTTGACATATCACCGCTGGACTGTTGTTATTGTTGTTTCACCCAAACTTCAAAGAAAGTATGTATTTTATCCTTCTTCTCTGTGTAACTCGTGATATAGCCTTTTTCCTTTCTTGATAGCTCCTTCGATTCGTCCTTCTGAACAAAGAACCCCTATTCTTCTCGATGTAATGCCCCAACTCTGTGACATCTCTACTGTTGTTAAATATTCCATGGCATAATCTTCTCCTAGAGCACACTTTAATTTCCCATAATATATAATATACTCTTATCGGAATAATATCAATCATTATTTGCAAGCATTTTGCAATCACAAAAAAAATGGGAAGCCGCATAAATACTGGCTTCCCGTTAAATATACATTATTCAAACTCTTTTTCGGCTTTGATTTTCCATGTTACTTTATTGTTATTGCGTTTCAGAAACGCATCATTTTGATACGGTTTTGTATCTTGTTAATGTAGTTTAAAAGCGGCTGTACCCAAATTGTACCCAACATCCTTTAATACTATTTTAGAGTATTCCTCTGCAAAATCAGAGATATTATTTAACCATTCTTATCTTAATGAATCATATCTCGATCTTCTTCGTGCCTCAAAAGTAAGACTGAATATATATGGGATTTCCATCTTGGTCTGTGTAATTACTAATTATGCCTATTAATAAATCAAATTGGCACAAATCATCTCTTACATCATTATTCTGTCTAAAACCATCAATAATCTCCGTAAGAGTTCTTCCCTTCCCCCCACTTTGAATTGCAGAATTTACCCTCTTCACTTTCCAACCAAAAGGCTCAAACCTTTTATACTTTACTATATCACTTCTGAATTCAAATAATGGTGTCCCAGGCTTTGCATCCCATGCAATAATCAGCCACATTATTGCATTGTACAACTGCTTAGCCATTGGGTTCCATTTTTCTTGCTCTCGCCTACCACCAGTTCCATCTCCCCTATGTTCTCCATCATTACCACCATCTCCATGCAAAGGATTAAACAATGGTAAACCTTCGTGATTCAGTAACTTAAGAAAATCTCTTGAAGCTCCCATTCCACACTGAATAACTTCTTTTTTTCCATTAACTTTATGCACTGCTTCAAAAATATAGTAGTCTTTCTCAATAGTAGCTCCTGCATCACTATGTTTTTTTTGACCTGCCAATAACTGAATGTGCGCCACAGGTTCAACATTATAGCTTTGAACAATCCACTGTCTTTTTTCTGTACTTCTACACTCCATAAACTCACCTCTCACATCATTACAAAAAGGTAAATAAAAGTATTTTTATGTTTCATTATTAAGTACTGTCCAAATTGCTCTGTAATCTCTACCTGACATTCCTCTTTTATTTTCAGCGAACGCATCCCACTTATCAGATGATAATCCTTCAATCCATTGCCTGATTTCATAAGAAGACTGTTTGTAAATATTATCAAAATCCTTTTTGTACTCAACTCCCATTTCTGCCGCCACACTTCTCGGCACATTATTCATACGCATCAAAATAGCTTCTTCAGAATTAACTCCATAATAAATCATAGCCGGCAAATTAGCTGCCTTTTGCAATTCTTCCTCACTAAGATTGTCTTCATTAATGCCTAACTTCTGAATTGTAGACAATCCCCATGTTGCAGAATTAACTAATTTACCATATATTGCTTGACAACATTCAGTCATTGCATCTCTATCATCACCAAAATACTGACTCGCTAAGGTTTCTAGTTTCGTTCCATTTACCCAATCCGTTGTAAGACGTGCAATCATATCTCCTGATAAATTTCTATTTCCTTTTGCTATATCCTGCATATTTTTACTTATTTCGGGAATATTCATCATTATTCCAATTAGGTCTTTAAGTTGGCTATCATTACCAAACAAAGAAGACCCCTTTAAGTTATCTTGCCGAATTCCCAATTCCTTGATTCTATACGCAGTACGACCTAACGTCTCCATTGAAAATCCTGTTGAATCAGATAATTTTGCCAATCCCTTATTCTTATTTAACACCTCACCATATTCCTTAACGGCAGAAAGAAGTATTTTTTGTTTTCTTGACTCAATATTGGAATATCCAAATGTCCTTCGCAAAAACAAATCTGTCTTTTCCTCAAACTCGCCTAAATCCTTACATTGATTAAACATATGTGTAATATACTGTAAAAATTGCGACCATTCTGGATTATAAAACTGATCTGTTAAAGAAAATTGTTCTCCAAACTCTATAGTATTTTCTGCAATTTTTTGTAATTGAGAAACCAATTCTTCTGTTGACTTCTTTACATACCTAGTTAATTTCGCCAACTCCTCCTGCTTTTGATTATCATTTCTAGCCCCAATTGTTATTCCAATCATTCCCACATCATTTTGTCCTGCCCTACCAGCTCTACCTACTAAATTCCAAAAATCACGTACTGGCATTTCCGACGTATATGGATATGCAATTGATGCCATGATAATTGTAGAAACAGGAAAATTTATTCCTTGAGCAATAGTCGTTGTAGCTACCAGTATATTTAGCTTACCTCTTTCCATCAGCCATTCTATTAGAACTCTCACTTCATCAGACAGTCCGGAATGATGCACAGCAATGCCCTTTGACAGTAACTTCACAAGTTCAAACTCTTCACCATATTCCGCAGCCACATATTTCTTCACAAGTTCCACATCATTATCATTACATTCTAACTCTAACTCTTCATATAAAGCATGCGCAATATTCCAACAATCCTTTACATGCCCTCCGATAACTAAAACTCCTTTTCTATCAGCTAATCTTTTGGTTGAAGCTATAGCCAATTTCATTTTGTTTAAATTACTTCTAGTCACGTCAATTAACGGTTCATCAGATAGAACCATCTTCTTTTCAAGCTGTATCTCTGCACTATTGGTTAATAACGTTTGATAAAATAATTTCCAATTTCTTCTATTACCTTCTGGATAAATGGCTCCTAATATTCTTTTATTCGGTTTCCAGTCTATTGCTAAGCTAATTGACTTAGGGCTATCTGCATCCAACCATTTTGCTATTTCTTCACTATTTTTTATAAATGGAGTTAACAATAAGAAATTTGCCTTTGAACAATCATTTTTAATGTTTGCCAAAAGGATTTCTAAATTGATTCCTCTACTCTCTTCTTCAATATTATGAGCCTCATCCACAACCGCTAAAGCTAATGGTCTTCCCATCTTAGTTTCAATGCCATCCCTAATCAACAAATTCATCTTTTCAGGTGTAACAACTAACACATCAAATCTATCTTCGCTATTTGAAAGCATATTACTCTCAAAAGAGTCTATTTCAATAGCCCCACTCATCTTTTCAACCTTTATTCCAATAGGTTCAAATTCTCTTTTCAGTTTTGCAGCCACTTGATTTACCAATGCTCGAGTAGGCGCAATATACACAACCCAACCATTATCCTCACTAAATTGATTTAACGCCTGAAGGATTCTAAATTGGGCAATTAAGGTTTTGCCACTAGAAGTAGGCATATTAACAACAATCGCTTTGTGTGCAGGATCTAATAACCCCTCTTCCAAAATAGCATGCTTTTGAGGATACATAAGTTCAAAGACTGCTTTGTCTTGTGTTGTTATATTTCTTACAAACTTTGTAACTCTAGAATTTACTCTTTGTGTAACCATCCACACAGAATTTGAAATCATCTTTTGAAGCATTCTTTGAAGCATTATCAGCATTAAATTAAGGGATACAATCCCTCCTTCTTCCGCTGCCTCAATAGCCTTTCCAAAATGCATTCCTATCTGCTCTCTAATATCCAGTATTTTTCCATTTATCATAAATGTAGCCATTAAATCTACTAATTTTGCCAAATGGTACAAACTAATCAATTCATATATAGCAAGCATTTTATTACTAGGTGCTATAGAATTGATATAATACAATTCAAATTTTTTTTGGTCTTCTCTAAGTTCAGAAATCAATTGGCATGCCAATGTTAAATCCTTCCAATTTTCTTTCTTTACAAGTAAAAATAATGCATTACATATTTTTTTAAAAACACATATATTCCAATCATCTTTTTCTTCAATCAAAATATTTATATTATTTTCTATCAGATATCTTCTTCCACTTTCCCATTGTTCTCCAATATAAGAATATACTAATATGTTTAACACGTGCTTTGCTTTCTCAATACTGTCTACTGGCATTGGCAAGGCAGACAATAACAAATAAATTTTTTGACTTACTTCGGCAACATCCTTCTCATTAACGTCCTCTGATTTGAGAATATCCATTAAAGTAAGTTCTAAAATCTCCTGTACATGCTCTATTTTGGAATAATCGATTTCCTCTTCTTGATTTAGGGCACAAGAAATAGACTTGCCATTTACCATATCAAATGCAAGTTCATATTCCTCTTGTGGTATTAAATTATATATCCAATTTTCAGACCAACTAGACATAAAATACCTCCTAAATCAACTTTTCCCATTCCCCATTTTTCATCTTATAGTTCGAATATACTGCCAGTAACTGAACATTATGTTGACCGTTAATCCTTTTTTTCAAATCTATATATCGATTTTTCAAGTCCATCTCATTTGGATTTGTATCTCTTACCAAGACACCAATTAATTGTATGCTACTTCTGTCTTTCATATAATGTTGCATCGCTTCTGTAATATACTTTTGTACCAATAAATCTTTATCTGAATTACACTTAATAAATATCCATTTCACCAAAGATTTTAGTTTATCAGAATTTGTTCCTAATTCTACTAGTTGATCAATCATTCCATTCGAACCATACATAACCCCTGGCGGATTTTTATATTCCTCAGATGTTTTGACCTCTCCAAAAAGGAAATTAACTGCACCATCTTCCATTTCAATGAATCCAACTAAGTCCGCACCAGTATTATTACTATTTGGATTTTTCAAATCTCTATCACTATTATATGTAAATTTTGCGCTATATCTGCTCTCTACTATTTTTTCTGCTACTAATTCCCCAATTCTAAAGTTGCTCACTTTAGGTATTGTGTCGAAGACAGCCTGCAAATTTTCCGAATCAAAGCCCGTCATATCAATAGCTACTTCTTTCATCTGAGCATTATAATCTTCATCTTTATATATCGGAGATATTGTTTGCTTCAAAAAAGTAGGGAATGCATCTTTCACAAACGAAATTCCTTCATACTCTAATTTTCCATTTTCATCTCGTTTTTCATACTCCAAATCTAATGAAATCTCGTCTGCTTCCACATTGCCACCTCCATTTGATCAAAAAATTCCTAATTTATTATACCATACTTTTCCCTAAATGCACCAAGTAAATAGAAGTGGTTTGTGTCAAGTAAACGTTGGCAACTTTCCTGTTTCTTTTTTCTTTATGATATTTTACTTGCGTTTTTAGTTCGTTTACATTCGCTTCTTAGCAACTAAACGCTCTTTTGAACGCTTTTCTTGAAGCTGTCTGCATAGCATCCAGTAGCGGCAGATGATGGTTTATCATGTCCGCATATATATTTCCTTTTCCATCTTTCTTCGGTGCCTTTGCCGCACTTAATGTTTCCACGATTTCCTGCATCTGCATGGTAAATACAAGTCCATCCGTATAGCGGTCTATTGTTTCTATCAGTGTCCGGTTTTCTTTGCGGTACAACGCCTTTGCAAGGTTGTTTGCTCCATTTACTGACCACCTCATCCTGCGGTGCTTCATTCTGAGCGTAACCACTGTGCAATTCTGCGTTTCCTGTATCCCCATTCCCTTATAAATAATTCCTTCTTCCGACTCCGGTATTTTTATCCCTCGTTTATGGTATGGCAAAAGTCCTTCCCTGTTATTATATAAATACTGATACAGTTCCATCGCTTTTTTGCTTGATTTATCCTTTTCATCAGGACTCTCAACACTTGTTGCATATGTCTGGATATACTCCAGCATTTCGTCAATCTTTTCATTCTCAAACAGTTCCCGTATTTTCTTCTGGGCTTCTTTGTGGCTGATTTCCCTCAGAATTTCCTGATATATATGGTATCTGTCCAACTGGAAGATTGTTTCCGAATCATAAGCCTCTTTAATCCAACTCCCTCCGTCCCCGTTTAATATTCGCTGCCCGATTTCATCTGCATTGTATTTCTTACGGATGCAGGCTTCCCGTTTTTCATGGAACTCTGTACTGTTCTCCATCCCCGCAAGCATTTCCTTTTCTACCAGAGTGCTCCTGTTTCCTTGCTCTTTTTCGGCATCCCATCCTTCATACATGGTGAATACTTTCATTTCCTGTTTTTTCGCTTTTTTGTGATGCTCATCCTATATATTGAGCCAGACTCCGTCCATCTCCTCAAACAGCACCGGAATTATCTTTTCTCCTACTGTTTGGTCTGTATTCATCTGATTTACCGCATACTGTTCTTCCTCATCGATTTTTTCTCCCAATCGTTGCATCATGTTCCAGACACCGCCGGCACTAATGCTTTGTCCACAGGTGCTGCTGATTATATCTTCAGTGACACGATATGGTGATTCTGTAACGGTAATGGCAATTTTTTCTGCAAGGTTGGTTGATATCAGCCATATTTTATCCATCTGCATTGCTTGATCCAACAAAAACATATGTGCTGTTTGTCCATCCTCCGTTTCGGTACGATATACATTCCTGTAATACTCCACTTCCCCATAAACGGTTTTTATACTGGTCTTGCGTTTTCCTTTACATCGATATAATTTCTTATCCCTGCTTTCTGCAAGCTCCTTATCATAACGTTCAAGGATCTGTGCGGTTATCTCCCTGCCAAGTTCACATACATACCTGAAAATTTTCTGTTTCAACTCCTTGAAAGAAATAAACTCCTCAGTTAAAATAGTATTCATCATACAGTCTCCTTTGATTTAATCTCGTCAATTAATATCATAAAGAAAAACTGTATGATTGGGAAGAGGGAATTTCCTTCTTCCCTTTATTTTTTGCCAATTAAAATTATACACTAACATATTATTACCACACCAAAGACAAGAAAAAGCAAGCGTAAAGTTCCGATTCCAGAGTTCTTATGTACAGAGCTTAAGGAATATATGGATGCAAGATATATGCTCCGTCCAGAGGACAGATTGATTCCATATACAAAATCCTATCTTGGTCACGAGATGGCAAGAGGCACAAAGACATCCGGAGTAAAGAAAATCAGAATTCATGACCTCCGCCATAGTCACGCCAGTTTGCTCATCAATCAGGGCTATGACGCTTTGGTAATCGCAAATAGACTTGGACACGAGAAAGTATCCACAACACTGAATACCTACTCGCATCTTTTTCCACACAAGCAGGAAGAACTTGTCAACTGTCTGGATGGTCTTGGTGCTCCAGTTAGTGCAGATAATGCATCGACACCACCAACCGCACCAGAGCAGGTACTTCCACTTGTTCCTGACTCTGGCACACAAACACCAGTCACAGAGCCAGACGAATATCGCAAAGTAATTCCAATGCCAATTCGTCCAGCAATTTAATTGAATACTGCTTTGCAGTATCCTATTATGAGCAAGTAGCAAAGCGGATTGCGAATATCCGCTTAATACAAAAAAGCGTGATAATGTATCACCGAATAATCGGATTTAACACTATCACGCAATACATATCTGTTTTTTCTACTAAGAACCGAAAAACCGGATCAGTAACTTTTAGTAGCAAAGTAGTAGCAGACGATTTTTAAAAGTCTCGGAAACCGCATAAACACTGGGTTTCCAGAAAAGTGTTTATTATTCGAACTCGCAAACTAAAATCGAGTTCTATACATTTTTGTATCGGTCATTTGTTTCCATTTGATTTCATTTGTTCTCAGCTGTCCACTCTCTATGGTCTGCCCAGACTGATGTTATCATTTTGTTATCAACGTATTGTTATCAATCTAGGATATTTTATATTTCTGATCCGTTATATAAGCGGTTACGGTACTTATTAATTCTTCCAAGAATGCAATTACAAACGCCTCATTCCTTTTTATATCTGAAATACTATCTGCTCGAACCGCTTCCACAAAGGAAACTGATCCATGAGCTAAATTGTTCCTGTTTTCTTTGATATTCTCTAATATATCCGGACGATAGTTTTGACTGGATGTTTGCACATGAATCCCATGTGATTCAAATGTCTCTCGTATGGTGATGCCATCCAGATTTCCATCCGGAAGAGTATTTCTTGACTGCATTTGCAAAGTTGTGTTCTTTAAAATAGTCTCTATAATTTCTTCATTCTTTTTTAAAAATGTATTAAAACTAGCATTTGGATCCCTTGCAGATTTAAGGATTGTCTTTCTCCATAATGCTCGTATAGATTCATTAACATCTACATACGATAAATGGTTTATCCTTATTTCATCATAAATGCTGTCAATAAGATTGGACACCGTATATTCGATTATATTATAAATCATTAATGATACGTTTGATTTTAGTATATTAATCAATGATTGATATGACATACTGATAGCTTCGTCTTTATTATAAAAAAACATACTAAACTTACTTACACCATCTATCCTGTCATTTTCTTTTTTCTCCAAGAATTCCATCAGCTCCAGAAATTCTTCTATTTCTTTTTTTCGACTTTCATATGTAACCTGGAATGTAATCATTTTTCCACCTGCAATAGTTTATTTTTTACGAATTCTACTCGTGCAACTAATTTTGATTTATTGTTGGCGGCATCTGACCTTGTACATTCAGCGAATTCTTCTCCATCAATCCAATCAGAAACATCTCTTACCGGCAAATCCGGATTGTCTGCAAGTGCTAAACCTATTCCAACTGCTAAAGCTTCAAACCTAGCTCTCGGCGTAGATTTAGATGTTTTGGTTTTTCTAAATCCTCTATCGCCCAATATTTTTTGTGCGTAATCAAGCATACTTTCAAATTTCTTTCTATAATCTTCTATTATGCTTTCATTTTTTTCGCATACCGCATTCATACTTTCTACATATCTATCTATGTATTGTGCTACATTACCTGAATAGTCTGAATATGAACTTCCATAATTATCCAAATATGCAAAAATCTTGACACCAGTTCAAAACCTTCAAATCGAAGTTCTGTTCGATCTGTTCTTGGTGCAAGAGCATTAAATTTTTCATCTTTCGCACACTGCTCCAAAAACTTCTGAAATTTCCCTTCATAGGATCCTCTTCTCGTTTCAGCTGCCTTTGCTTGAGTTCCTCCCGTATTAATTCGTTTAAATATTTCTTGCCTTGTTCTTTCTGTCGTTCCCTCGTCCAAGAAAACGACTCTAATACTTGAATTCAGAAATCTCCTTTGAATTGCAGGATCAAAGTCACTAAATTTAAATCCATTAGAATGCGTCAAAACTTGCAAATTTTTCAATTCTAAATCATTTTGCACAAATTGCACCAAAGTTTGTGTTCTTTGGGCACCATCTACAATTTCAATACGACCATCATTCGTATCCGAAAAAAACATAAAGGGAATCGGAAGTCCCATTAAAATAGATTCTATGAAAAAGCACCTATCTTTCTCACTCCAAACAAATTGTCTTTGATAATCCAGCGGGATATAGAATTCCCCTTTTTCATACTGATCAACAAGATAATTAACGACATATTGCCTCATATCATACTTGACATCTTGTTTCTTCTCACTTATTTGTCTTGATGCTTGTTCTACTTCGTATTCCAATTTATTAACTCTTTCCCTTTCCATCTTCATTCTCCCTCTTGTCCTAAGTGTTGCTGTATACTCATCCCTATTGCTCTGCCCAATTCTACTGGAACGGCATTTCCAATATGTGTTCCCAACTCTCGTTTTTTTGCTGGATGTTCATCATCTATAAAAATATAGTCATCCGGGAAAGACTGCAATATAGCTCCCTCTCTTAATGAAATCGCTCTATCCTGCTCCGGATGGCCGAATCTTCCATTTCCATACCCATAAAACTGTGTAGTTATAGTTGGAGAAGGTTTATCCCATTCCATTCTTCCATAAACTGAAGGAAAAGTAAAACCGCTATCTTTTTTGTGGCAATTCAATTTTAAATTTTCATCCCAATCTCTCCACGTTCCTCCAGGAACAGATTGCTGTATCCTTCTTATATTAATATTCGACAAAGCACTAGAGCGATGTAATGAATCCACCTCATTAATTTCCCCTGCTGCGATTGGCGGGAGATTCCCTATTGCATCTCTTACAGTTATATAAGTGTCTTCGTTATATATGGGATCAATCAATTTTATCTCACCCAACTGAGAGGCCAACAGAACAAGTCTCTTTCTATGTTGTGGCACCCCATAATCGGGACAATATACGTTCTTAAAGTCGACATAATATCCTAATTCTTTTAATGATGTAACAAAATCATCAAATACCTTCTCGTTTATTAATTGTGGAACATTTTCCATGGAAACAATATCTGGCTTCACTTCACGAACTAATCTCTCAAATGAATATATCAGTTTCCATTTGTCATCTCTCTGACCATTTTTTCTATATTTACTAGAATATCGCGAAAAGGGTTGACATGGTGCACACCCTACCAAAGCTTTTACTACATTTTCTGGATATAATTGGTTAATAGCCCCAGCTTGTATCTCCGTAACATCTGCGCAAACAAATTCGGCATTATTATTTCTTTCGTAAGCAAATCTGCAGCTTTCATCAATATCAAAACCAGCAGTCACATCAATGCCAGCTAATGACAACCCCTTTGTCAGTCCTCCTATACCACAAAACAAATCTACTGCTACACACGGCATTAATGTCACCTCCTCTCCATGATATATGATGCATATAAAATCAATATATCCATCGTTTTTATACCAATCTATTACTAAATGCGTTTTGCATATTCATATATTCGCTTTAGCATCCCCTCATTACTTCCATCGCCGATCTGCTGCTCCATCTTATTGCCAAATCCCATATAAGTATTGAAACCAAGCATATACACCGCCATAGCCATCGACAAATCTTCCGATGTTTCATCATACAATGCCGCCACGTTTCGCAACTCCTGAATTACAGTATCATGCGGAACAGAAACGCTTTCTTCCTCGTTAACAACAGCATTGATAACCTCTGGAAGAGCCATACACATCTTAAAGAAAGCATCTTCTTCTCCGGTAAGAATCTCATAAAACCTGTCCATGCTGACGCGCCGAATTAATCTGTGTTGAACATTCTTCCCGTCAACCTTCGTTGTCCATTTGATATTCTGCGACCTTTTTGCTATCGCTTCCACCAAAAGGCAGGCACAATCATCATCTTCCAAAATCTGCCCCTGCATCTTAATATATGTCTTTGCCGAGGACGCGGAATTCATCGTATTATGCTTGTTTTTCATCTCGACATAAACCGTATGTACAATATCTCCATCCGGCATCTGGATACCTTCCGGATTCTTATATATCACATCCCATCCGGCCTGCGGAACTACGCACCCTTTAAAATAAGAAAAGATATTCTGATGGAAATACCCAATATCATTATTATTGGACTTATCCCTCTGCCGGAAAATTTCGTTATTCACAATTTCTTCCCAGCTCGACCTATACACGGACTTATCAAAAATCAGCTTAATTGGGTCAATCAGATTACTGTTAAAGCGCTTCAAATCATAGGATTCCAATTTTTCACCATACTTCATGATCGTTGCGCGAACATGCTCTTTAAAATCTTCCTCTGAAATAAAATCCAAATTCCAGACCATTACTCTAACCCCTCCAGTGCTGTATAGATTTCTTTCGCGATATCATACGCCAGGTTTACCGGAACTGCATTTCCTACCTGTTTATACTGTGAATTTACATTTCCGCAAAACTGCCAATCATCTGGGAACGTCTGACATCTTGCGTTTTCACGAACCGTAAACGGCCTTGCTTCCAGCGGGTGACATCTTTCTGTCTGTTTCTGTGACGGCGATGTCAAAACCGCCAGGGACGGCTCATCTAGGCTCATTCTCCTTAATATTCCGGTTCTGCCGCCGCCCATATCCCAACAGCTCTTCATATAGGCCTTAGCAATTTCAGGATCAATGTCTCTCCAATAGCCACCTGGCGGAACCAACTCGAATATTTTTCTCTTATTTTCCCCATATGGAACCCCCGGACCATCCGGGCAATCAAGCAACACATCCCTCAATACTGGCTTATAATCATGTGGTTCCGGGAAATGATACTCTATCTTCCCAACAAGATCATTCCGAATTCCAATCGTTATCAGTCTTTCCCTCTTTTGCGGATTACCATAATCCCAGGCATTTAAAACTTTCTTATCAATGGTATATCCAGCCTGTTCAAAAATATTGGTAATCGTCGCGTATGTGCGCCCTTTGTCATGAGTAAGCAAACCACGCACATTTTCAAAAAGGAACATTTTGGGCTGAAGCTTCTGTAAAAACACTGCATAATGATAGAACAATGTTCCCCTAGCATCCTCCAATCCCAGACGTTTCCCAGCATAAGAAAACGACTGACACGGAGCGCCGCCAGACAGAAGATCAAGCTCACCCTTCTTTATCCCAAAATATTCTTCCAAATCCAACGGAGAGATATTAGCTATATCATCGCAGATTACACGCCAGTTAGGACGGTTTAGTGATAATGTATCAGCCGCATCCTTATCAAACTCAATCAGCCCCAACGTATTGAATCCAGCCTTTTCAACGCCCAAAGCAAGACCACCTGCTCCAGCAAACAATTCAATAGTAGTAAAGGCTTTTTTTATAGGTGTTTCTGCAGTGGCTTCACCAGGTTCACCTTCAAACTGAACCTCCACAATATCTCCGATATCACACTTTAATGTAAAACATATTTTCTCTATGCTCTCAAAAGAAATAGGCTCGTTCTTCCCCATCCGTGCCAATACATTGAAGCTGATTCCTGACGCCTCTTTTAATTCCGTCCGGTTCATTTTTTTATCATTTAACAATTTCCACAGTCTGTCATAACAAACCGCCATTCGTACACCTCCGCAAGCAGCTTCTTCTATATCTTTTCTATACTATCATAAATCCCAATAATCAGCAAGCTATTTCTCACGATATCATTAGATTTGCTCTTGTTCATTCACATCAGATTTGCTACAATATATCCAGAAATTACGGGAGGGAGGTAGCCTGTTATATGTCACGCAGACAAGAAGATATCTCTAAAAATATGAGCAAAATCCATAGTAAACCCCCATGCCCCGCGTTGGCACCACTGCGCATGAAACATGGGTGGC
>JAJQGF010000086.1 GCA_021200695.1 Lachnospiraceae bacterium | reverse complement strand
CTATTATGTCGCATTCTGAAGCAAGTGTATTGTATGCCTCCATTATTGCCGGTATATAATCCTGTTTTTTCTTATAGTAATCCATTGCGTGCATATTTCCCACTATCTCGCCGTTCACAATGACCTGTGAGCCCATATCGGTGGTTGGCTTAAGCAATATGGGATTCATACAGACTCTGGGCTCAATACCACATGCATATGCCTGCACTGCCTGTGCTCTTCCCATCTCGAGCTTCTCTTCGGTTATAAAGGAATTAAGCGCCATATTCTGTGACTTAAAGGGCGCCACTCTGTAGCCGTCCTGTGCAAAAATACGGCAGAGTCCTGTCACAATCAGACTTTTACCGGCATTTGACATTGTTCCCTGTATCATAATGGGTCTTGCCATCACAGCACCTCCTTAACAGCTTTTATTAACTCCTCATTTTCTCTGCGGCTGCGCACAGCTATTCGATAAAACTGTCTTTTACGGCTAAACTCAAGACCGTCAAAGTCGTTGCATTTTCGTATCATTATACCGCGTTCAAGCAGCCGGTCATACAGATACGAAGGTTTTGCCCTGTCACACATACACCTGCCCTCCACGCTGAACAATATAAAGTTCGCATCTGATTTGTAAACAGAAATGCCTCCGATAGCGGAAAGCTCATTTGAAAGATACTCTCTGCCCTCAGCTATAAGCCTGCGGGCTTTCATTATATAATCCTTCTCCTCAAGGGCCGCAAGTCCGGCCATCTGTGCGGGCAGCGAGGTATTCCAGGGCTGAAGCTGCCTTCTTATCCCTTCCCTGAGGACACTGTCCGCCGTAAGCAGGTATCCCAGCCTCAGTCCCGGCATTGCATATACTTTGGTAAATGCCCGAAGCACACACATATGCTTAAAGCATTCAAGCTCATGCTTCATCGTATGCTCCTCCTCCGCATCACAAAATGGAAGAAAACACTCGTCCACTAGCAGAGTTATACTTTTCTCCTCACACACCCAGGCAATACGCCGAAGGTCTTCATTGTCAAGCAGACGCCCCGTTGGATTGTTTGGATTACACAAAAAGAGCAGCCTTGCATCCTCCTGCCTTAAAGCATATATCTGTGATATAAGCTTCCGTGCGGAAAAAGCAAAGCCGTCCCTCTCATTTGAGCATACTCTTACCACCTCTGCGCCCGAGGCACTCGCCGCGTTTTCATATTCTTTAAATGCAGGAGACGGAATAATCGCCAATTTAGGTTTAACCGATTGGCACAGCGAATAAATAAGCTCAGCGGCACCATTTCCCAATATTATATCGCCAGCCCTGCAGCCCTCCGCTTCCGACAGCCTTGCACAGAGCTGCTCTCCCATATAATCCGGATAACGGTCTGAAAGCTCAACAGCCCGCTTTGCAGCCTCTATGCTTTTCGTTGGCATTCCCAGAGGATTTACATTTACCGAAAAATCATATCTTACTTTATTTCTATATATATCACCGCCATGTGTGTATAGCCTTTCCATCGCCGTATAAAGCCTTTCCACTGATTTTGCCATAAAGACACTTGTTCTGATTGTTTATTTTAAATGACACACAGGGAAAATGCAAGCAGCGCACACTCGCCAAGCACAAACACAATGCCTCCGGTCACATACATAAGACAGTTTGCGCGCCTTATGTCCTCAGCCTTTACAGGCCGAAGCGCATCACCGATAACAGGCTTCTTAACAAGCCTTCCAAAATAAAAGGCATCTCCTCCAAGCTCTATGCCAAGCGCCCCCGCGCACACGGCCTCCGTCTGGGCAGAATTTGGACTTTTGTGCTTATATCTGTCCCTTTTAAATATTTTTGCCGCATTCTTATAATTAAGCTTTAAAATAAAAGACGCAGCTATCATGGCACATGCAGATATTCTTGCCGGAAGAAAGCTGGCTATATCATCAAGCCGTGCTGCCGCCGTGCCAAAATATTTATATTTGTCATTTTTATAACCGACCATTGAATCCATAGTATTCAGCGCCTTGTACAAAAATCCCCCCAACGCGCCAAAAATTAACATATATATCAGCGGTGCCGTCACTGCATCCGTTGTATTCTCTGCAACAGTTTCCACCGCCGCCCTTGTTACTCCCTCACAGGTAAGCTCTTCCGTATCCCTGCCGACTATCATTGAAACCGCTTTTCTTGAACGCTCAAGGTCTCCGCTCTCAAGCGCCTCAAAGACCTTCATGCTCTCCGTCCTTAGGGACTTCATCGCAAGAAGTCTGTAGCACAGCCATATTTCCACCGCCACGCGCAGATAATGGTTTATACTCTCTGCCATATAGATAATAAATGCCGCAGCCGCAGTCGACACAGCTATAGTAATTATTACAAGAAGGACACCTGCAATACGCTTCCTGACCCTCTGCGCCTCCGGCTGCGGATTTATCCTTAAGCATGTCCTCAGAGCCTTCTCAGCATTATATATAAGCATACCCATTCCTCTTACCGGATGAAAGCGCCATGCAGGGTCGCCCAGAATAAGGTCAAGTACAAATGCTGCAAATATTATTATCATTCTGTCTGTCATTTTATATTACCCATCTTAGCAGCCCCCATTATGCTAAAATCCCATCTTCCGGATTTTTCATCGGCGCCTTTATAATATGAAGCGTCAAGCCATGCCTCATAGCCTTCTCCGTTTTGCACTCTCCAATCAAAATAATCCCTGTGCGGAACGGCAAAGCAGTCCATCAAAGCCATTATAGTGCCGGAATGCACCACCATTGCTATAATTTCAGGAGACTGCGAGGTTAATATACTGTCCATAACAAGGGTAAATGCCTTTACACATCTCTCCTGAAAGCTTTTCCTATCCTCTCCTCCCGGAAATGCCACATTTCCGCCGCTGTCAATATATAGCTGATAG
>JAJQGF010000062.1 GCA_021200695.1 Lachnospiraceae bacterium | reverse complement strand
CTATATATATGGTATGCCGGCTCAGGGACAGGCCTGAGGGATTTTCCTTTCTCATATTGGTTTTTTCCGTATGCATTCTCGGATATCTCTGGTACAATGCCACACCAAGCAGGCTTCTTATGGGAGATGCCGGCTCAAGGGCTATGGGACTTTTCATAAGCATTGCCATACTTAAGAGCGGATGTCCTTTTTTGTATATTCCGGTTGCGCTTGTGCTTATACTTGACGGTGGTCTGGGACTTTTAAAGGTATCGTTTATCAGATTCCTGAAGCTGCACATTTTGAGTAATGTAAGGACACCGCTGCATGACCATGTGAGAAAGGTCTGGAATTGGTCTGACACACAGACTGTATACAGATTTGCAATAATACAGATAATATTGTCCGCCGCAGTAATATATGGGATACAGGCATAAAAGTAAGCTATGCAGAAACGAAGCAATAAACGCTTTGGAATGGAGATTAATATGTACGATGAATTGACACCTACTGATATTAAAAAAATGGAGGAGGAGATAGAGTACCGCAGGCTTGTGGTGAGGCCAAAGGCGCTTGAGGAGGTCAAGGAGACCAGAGCACACGGAGATTTGAGCGAGAATTTTGAATATCATGCCGCTAAAAGGGTAAAGAATCAGAATGAGAGCAGGATACGCTATCTTGAAAGAATGATAAAAACCGCGAAGGTAATTTCCGAGACTTCTGCCGCGGATGAAATCGGAATAAACAATACGGTAACAGTTGAATTTGTGGAAGATGGCTCACAGGAAACATACAGGATTGTAACGACTGTAAGGGGAAATTCACTTGAGGGGCTTATAAGCAACGAATCGCCGCTGGGGAAGGCACTTCTTGG
The DNA here is from genome assembly GCA_021200695.1 of Lachnospiraceae bacterium. Taxonomy (GTDB): domain Bacteria; phylum Bacillota; class Clostridia; order Lachnospirales; family Lachnospiraceae; genus Acetatifactor. The sequence goes on along the minus strand of JAJQGF010000062.1, from coordinate 2,025 downwards.
GAAAAAGACAGGTGATATAGTACATGTCCGGGTTAATGAGAATGTCGGATATGATGTGAGGATTGTTTCTTTTGAAAATACTGTTGATGATGGCAGCGATAAGATAAGGAGTTTTTAAAGCCTATGAAGGAATATATACTTTTCGACCTTGACGGAACACTTACCGACCCTAAAACAGGGATTACAAAATGCGTACAGTACGCGCTTAAGGAATTTGGGATTGATGAGCCTGACCTGGACAGGCTTGAGCCGTTTATCGGACCTCCGTTAAGGGACAGCTTTATGGATTTTTATGGCTTTACCCCGGAGCAGGCAGAGGCTGCTGTTGAAAAATATCGGGAGAGATTTTCCGAAACGGGAATATTTGAAAATGAGATATATACAGGAATTCCGCAAATGCTTAAGGCTCTTAATGATAATGGACTGAAGCTTGCCGTGGCATCAAGCAAGCCTAAGGTATATGTGGACAGAATACTTAAGCACTTTGATATAGAAAAATATTTTAAAGCAGTGGTGGGAAGTGAATTGGACGGAACCAGGGAGAATAAGGAGGAGGTTGTTACGGAGGCTCTCAGACAGCTCTTTGGTGATAAGCCTGTCGAGCCCGATAAGGTATATATGGTTGGGGACAGAAAATACGATATTGAGGGGGCAAGAGCACTGCATATAGAGAGCGTTGCGGTATCGTATGGATATGGCGGACTAGATGAGCTGAAGGAGGCAAGAGCCGATTATATTGTAAGAAGTGTGAGCGAGCTCCGGAAATTTCTGCTCAGGGAGGCTGAGGCAAAGGCGGGCGAGCAGCTGTCAGGCACTACCATGTTCCAGAAAATATGGGTGATGCTGTATGCATTTCTTATGTTTATGATTGTAAGGAGCATTGCTCTCTATGCCATGAACTGGCTGTTTATAAATCTGGGCATGAATTTTGAGGGAGAATGGGTGAGGCTGCTGTTTACAAGGAATGATGCAGGAGAAATCGACGGCTTCACCGGAAATGCCTCAACGGTAATGACTGCGATAGGTTATATAGCCGGAACTATCCCGATTTTGTCTACTGCGAGAACCCTTATAAATAAAACTGCGGAGGAAAACAGACTTTCATATATTAAGCCTGAGCCGCCATCAGGCTATATTCTGATGGCGCTTGCAACAGCGGGCAGCGTAATAGGACTGAATGTTATGTTTGAATTGGCCGGAATTACAAACAAATCCGATGCGTACAGGGCAGTAGTAGAGGACCAGTATTCAGCATACTTTCTCATCGGACTCATCTGCTATGGAATTGTAACTCCCATAGCGGAGGAGCTTATGTTCAGAGGAATTATATACAATTATCTGAAGCGTTTTATGAATGTTAAGATGGCATTTTTTGCTGCAGCCGCTCTTTTCGGATTTTATCATATGAATGCCGTGCAGGGAGTGTATGGATTTATCATGGGGCTGCTTATTGCATACGCATATGAATATTTTGGCGATTTCAGGGCGCCTGTTGCAGTACATATGATATCAAATATTATATCCTACTGCCTGTCGTATACGGTTATTGCGGTAACGGGATTAATCAGCGTACCCGTATGCATTGTGATGCTTGCCGTTGGAATTATATGTCTGGGAGTTTTGAATAAGAGAAAGAGCATTATATAATATGAAATATCCTGAAATCAAATTTTCTGTAATAGTTGTATGTCTCAATCCCGGGGACAAATTAAATCAGACGTTGGACAGCATTTTAAGCCAGACCTATGGCAATATTGAGATTATCGTAAAGGATGGCGGAAGTAATGACGGTTCAATAGAGAATATGAGAAAAGATACCCGTATCCGTTTTTATAATGAAAAGGATAAAGGCATTTATGATGCAATGAATCAGGCGGTTTTGCATGCAGCCGGAGAGCTTATAATTTTCTTAAACTGTGGGGACGTTTTTTATGACGGGAAGGTGTTGGAGAAGGCGGCGGAATATATTGGTAACATGTTATGTGAAAACGAGGGGAGCTCTTTGGCAAATACAGTCTTTTATGG